>JANXXO010000052.1 GCA_025350565.1 Acidimicrobiaceae bacterium | reverse complement strand
GTGGAACCACACCAGGCGATCACCTTGTACAAAAACAATTCCGACGGCAAGGGCAACTCGTACGGGACCCACGAGAACTATCTGGTGAGTCGCCACGTCGAGTTCGCGTCCCTGGTCCGCGCTCTCGTTCCCCATTTCGTGTCACGCCAAATCATCATCGGCGCGGGCAAAGTGGGTGCCGAGACCGAGGCGGGGATCGAACACGCGCCGGACTTCCAGTTGAGTCAGCGCGCCGAATTCTTCGAAGAGGTAGTGGGCTTGGAGACGACGCTCAAGCGACCCATCATCAATACGCGCGACGAACCCCACAGCGACGCGGAACGATTTCGACGTCTCCACGTCATCATTGGTGACGCCAACATGAGCCAGACCGCGACGCTGGTCAAACTCGGCTCGACGGCGCTCTTGCTCGCCGCGCTCGAAGACTGCGGGCTCGCGGCCTTTCCGAGCATGCCGCGTCACCCGGTCAGTGCCGTTCGCACCTTCGCCCTCGATACGACCTTGAAGACGGCGGTGGCGTGCGACGATGATATGTCGCGCACGGCGTGGGACTTGCAAGATCAACTCTGGACGGTGGCGAGCGAGTACGTCGGCTCGCGCGGTGGTGAGGCCGTCGCTGGACCCGACGAGGTCGCGCTCATCTTGGGACAGTGGCGCGAGCTGCTCGACGGCGTACGCGACGACCACGACGCGGTCGCGGACCGGGTCGATTGGGTGGCGAAACTGCGGGTGATGAACGGCTACCGCGACCGCTACGACCTCGCGCCTCGCGATGCCCGACTCCACGCCATTGACTTGCAGTACCACGACGTGCGCGCCGAGAAGTCGTTGGCCCAACGCGTGGGTCTGCGTCAGCTGCACGGCGACGAAGCAGTTCGTGAAGCCGTTCACAACCCACCCACGACGACGCGGGCCTACTTTCGTGGGCAATGCGTCGCGCGCTATCCCGACGAGATCGTCGCCGCCAACTGGGATTCGGTGGTCTTCGATCTTGGCGAAGGGCCGCTGCAACGCGTGCCGATGCTCGATCCATTGAGGGGTACCCAAGAACTCACCGAAGAGTTGCTAGAAACAAGTGCGACGGCACAAGCGCTTCTAGAGGCACTAGACAGGTAGAACAAATGTATGAGTGAACAAGAGCGAATCCAAAAACAGCGCGCTGAGCGCACGAACGAGCCGGCCGCGGACGTGACCGTCGACGCGACGAAGGGCGACCAACTGAAGGCCGACTTGGACGACTTGCTCGACGAGATCGACGAAGTGCTCGAGGAGAACGCCGAAGAGTTCGTTCGGAACTACGTTCAAAAGGGCGGAGAATAGCGGATGGGTTTGCCGCTGTTCAGCGCCCACGACGATCCCGGGCCTTCCTTTTTTCACTACGCGGATAGGGCCGGGCTGACGGCGCCGGGGGCACCCGGCACGGCACTCTCGGCCCACGCCACGACGGTGATTGCCGTACGGTACGTCGGTGGCGTGGTCATGGTAGGCGACCGCCAAGCGACCGGTGCCTACATCGCCAGTCGCGACGTTCGAAAGATTGAACCAGCCGATCGTTTCACTGCGCTCGCCATTTCGGGCACTGCGGCGCGGGGCATTGAATTCATAAAAATGGCCCAACTCTCCTTTGAGCATTACGAAAAGATGACCGACACCGCCCTCAGTCTGGAGGGCAAGGCCAACTATCTTTCGCCAATTATCCAACGAAATAATCTTTCGTCGCCCCTGTTCGTACTGCCACTCCTCGCCGGTTGGGATACGGCGCACGCCGTGGGGAGGATCTTCGAATACGACGGCGCCGGGGGCTGCTACGAACGCATGGACTTCGCCACCATTGGCTCAGGTACCCCCTTCGCCGAGAGCACCCTGCGCCTCGGATTCAGCGCCGACCTCACGAGGGACCAAGCGCTCGAACTGGGCGCCCTGGCCATTTACGAGGCGGGTGACAACGATCCTTCCACCGGAGGGCCAGATTTCGTGCGCGGTATCTTCCCGATGATGGTCACCGTGGCCAGTGACGGCTTCCAAGAGCTCGATGCCGACGACGTCGCCAACCGATTCCGAGTCATCAACGAACGCCGTACCCAGTCCGGTGGACGCGCGGAAGGTTCGCTGCGATGAGTAACTACTTTTACGTCGCGCCCGAACAACTCATTCGCGACCGCGCGGAGTTTGCGCAAAAGGGCATTGCGCGCGGGCGCTCCATCATTGGCGCCATCTTCGACGCGGGCGTCGTGATGGTCGCCGAGAATCCCTCCGCGTCGCTCTTCAAGATCTCCGAGGTCTACGACCGCATTGCCTTCGCGGGCGTAGGCAAATACAACGAATTCGACCGTCTGCGCGAGGCCGGCATCCGTTGGGCCGACGGCACCGGCTTCACCTATTCGCGCGGCGACGTCGATGCGCGGGCCCTGGCGAACTACTACGCCCAGCACCTCGGCGACATGTTCACCGAGGGCCAAAAGCCCCTCGAGGTGGAGATCCTCGTGGCCCAACTGGGCAACCGCATTCGTCCGACCAAGCTCTACCGGATTGCGTACGAGGGCACAATCTCCGACGAGCCTCGGTTTGCCGTCCTGGGCGGTGACGCCGAAACCATCAAAGCACGCTTCGAAGCGTCCGAGACCGCGCTCGAACCCCTGGTGACCACGCTCAAAAATGCCGTCGGCGCGTTGGCCGGTCCGGACCGTACCATCGAAGTACGCGAACTCGAGGTGGGTATCTTGGAAGACCGCGGTGAACGAAGAACCTTCGCCCGTCTCACCGATGAGCAAGTAAGCGAGCTCCTGCGCTGAGCGATCGGCACGGGCGACATCATGCTGCGCAGAATCTACGGCATTGAAACCGAATACGGCATCACCTTCTCCTTGCGAGGGCAACGCCGTCTGAGCCCCGACGAAGTCTCGCGATTCCTGTTCCGAAAGGTCGTGGCCTGGGGACGTTCGAGCAACGTCTTCTTGGAAAACGGCAGTCGGCTGTACCTCGACGTGGGCAGCCACCCCGAGTACGCCACCGCTGAGTGCGACTCGCTGGTCGACGCCGTGGCCCAAGACAAGGCCGGCGAGTCGATCCTCCGAGAACTGGTCGAATACGCCCAGGGACAACTAAGCGACGAAGGTATTCGCGGCGACATCTTCTTGTTCAAGAACAACACCGACTCGACCGGCAACTCCTACGGCTGTCACGAGAATTACTGCATCGAACGAATCGACGATCTCACGCGATTGGAGCAGGTCTTCATTCCCTACCTGATCAGTCGACAGATCTTTACCGGAGCCGGCAAGGTGGTCACCAACGCCAAGGGCACCGCCTATTCCATGAGCCAGCGCGCCGAACACATCTGGGAGGCCATCTCTTCGGCCACCACGCGCAGTCGGCCCATCATCAATACCCGTGACGAGCCACACGCCGACCCCGAAAAGTACCGCCGGCTCCACGTCATTGTCGGCGACTCCAACATGAGCGAGTTCGCGACCTACCTGAAGCTGGGCACGGCCGCCGTCGTGCTGGCCATGATCGAAGACCGCAATACCGTGCTGCGCGATTACAACATGGCCTCGCCGATCAACGCTCTGCGCGACATCTCCTACGACCTTTGGAGCAAAGAGCCGGTGAAGTTGAGCAACGGTCGCGACCTCACGGCAATAGAGATTCAAGAGGACCTGTGCGAAAGGGCTGAACAGTTCATCCAGGGCCATGCCTTACCCGACGACCAAGTGCACGCCGTGCGACTGTGGCGCGAAGTCATTGAGCAGTACCGGGCCGACCCCATGGCTCTGGCCGACCGGGTGGACTGGATCGCCAAACTGCAGATCATCGAGCGCGAACGAGAACGCAGCGGTGTGGAACTGAGCGATCCTAAGATTGCTCTCATCGATCTGCTCTACCACGACACCAGTTTCGAGCGCGGTCTTTACTATCGACGTCAGGCACGAAATCACTACCAACGAATGGTGACGGACGACCAGATCGCCACGGCGACCCACACGCCACCGGCGACCACGCGGGCCCACATGCGTGGCACCTTCATCAAGGCCGCCAAAGAGTGGCGTCGCGATTACACCGTTGACTGGGTCCACCTGAAACTGAACGACGAGATGCAGCGCACCGTCTTGTTGAAGGATCCATTCAAGAGCACCGACGACCGTTTCCAGAAGTTGCTGCTCTCTTTAGAGCGCCACGGTTGACGACTAAACTCTCTGAGTGCCCGAAGAGACCCCCCTCGCGCCAGCCGGTCTCTTGACGGCTGAGCCAACGCCCGCCAACCCACGGCCGCCTAAGGCGCGAAGACCTCGACGGCGCGCGGCCGTGGAGTGGACCATCATCATCATCGTGGCGGTCCTCGTCTCGTTCCTTCTGCGAACGTTTGCGTTCCAGACCTTCTTTATTCCGTCGGGTTCCATGGAGCCGACGTTGCAGCTCGGCGACCGCATCATCGTCGACAAGTTATCGGTCACCTGGGGACACATCAACATCGGTGACATCCTGGTCTTCAAGGCGCCCCCGGCCGAGAACTGCGGCGAGCCGGTAACCGACCTCGTGAAGCGCGTCATTGGCTTACCCGGCGACCACTTGACGTCGAAGGGCAACACGATCTACGTGAACGGCACCGCACTGAAGGAAAACTGGCCCCACAACGAACCCCTCGGCCAGGCCATTGGCAAGGTCACCGTGCCCAAGGGCACGTACTTCATGATGGGGGACAATCACTCGAACTCCTGCGACAGCCGCATGTGGGGCACCGTGCCGCGTTCAGACATCATTGGGAAAGCGTTCGTGCGGATCTGGCCCCTTTCCCGCATCGGATTCATCTAAGGCCGGACGTAGAATGGACCGATGTTCCTAAGCCCCATCAAAATCCTGGTCATCGTGGCCGTGGTTTTGTTACTCCTGGGTCCGGACAAGCTTCCCGAGGTCGCCCACCGATTGGGGTCGAGTTGGCGGGCCCTCAAACGACTGCAAGAGCGCGTCGAAAGTGAAGTGCGCGAAGTGATTCCGGACCTTCCGAGCACCGGCGATATTGCGCGCATCGTGCGCAGTCCCATCAATCTGCTCAATCAACTCTCCGACAGCGTCGACGCTCGCGAAGTCGCCGACGCGAAAGCCAAGAGTCCCGCATCTGACGCGGTCGACCCGGAGTCCGCCCCACTGATCACCCCACCGGTTCGACCGGTGGCCGTGCGGCCCGACAGTTCGGCATTGCCTCCCGATCCGTCGCTGAATTAGGTCGTCCGTGTCGAAATTCCGCAAAGCCGAGACCGGCATGACGTTGGCTGAACACCTCGCCGAAGTACGACATCGATTCCTCATCTGCGCCGCCACCATCATGCTGTTCGGCGTCATCTCGTTCATTTTCTATCCCCATATTCTTCACGTCTTGCAGATGCCTTACTGCGACGCTCGACGTCGGGTGCACGGTCACTTCGTTGGCCACTGCACCTTCCTCGTCACTGGTCCGCTCGACGGGCTGAACCTACGAATAAAGATTGGGTTCTTCGGCGGTCTCCTCGCCTCGTCACCGGTCCTGTTCTGGCAAGTGTGGCGCTTCGTGACCCCCGGTCTCAAGGCCAAAGAGCGCAAATACATCATCCCCTTCGTGAGCATCTCCCTGGTCTTCTTTTTCGCGGGGATGGCCGTGGCGTACTTCAGCTTCGGTCACGCCATCCAATTTCTGGAGCGCATCGGCGGCAACTCACTGTTGACGCTGTACAACCCCAATCAGTACTTGACACTCCTGTTGCTCATGTTGTTCGTCTTCGGTTTGACCTTTGAATTCCCGGTGGTCCTCGTGGCGCTCGAACTGGTGAACATGGTCACGCCCAAGCAACTACTGCACTTCTGGCGCTACGCGATCATTGGCATCACCGTGGTGTCGGCGGTTTTCACGCCGAGCGGTGACCCGCTGTCGATGTTGGCGCTCGCGCTTCCCCTGACGATCTTTTACTTCTTCGCAATTGGCGTTGGCAAGCTGTTAAAGAAGTGACCGAGGGCGCGTATCGCACCGCCTTCGTCAATGGCCTCGCCTTTGGCTTAGACCGCTTCCAGGAAGAGGCCATGGACGCCGTCGACGAGCACGTCAACGTGCTCGTCAGTGCCCCGACGGGCTCGGGAAAGACGCTCATTGCCAACTACTCCATCGGGCGGATATTAGAACGCCACGAGCGGGCGTTCTACACAACGCCGCTGAAGGCGCTCTCCAATCAGAAATATGGCGAACTGTGTGGGCTCTACGGTGCCAAGCGGGTGGGCTTGCTGACCGGCGACATCTCATTGAATTCCGGCGCTGACGTGGTGGTCATGACGACCGAAGTGCTGCGCAACATGTTGCTCACCGAGTCCCATCAGTTGGCCAAGCTCGGTTTGGTCGTGCTCGACGAAGTGCACTATCTCCAAGACCCATTCCGAGGGGGCGTATGGGAAGAGGTGATCATCCTCACGCCGCCGGCCGTGCGGTTCGTCGCGCTCTCGGCCACCATCAGCAACGCCAGTTTTATTGGTGAGTGGTTCACCGAGGTGCGCGGCCCAACCTCGATCGTGGTTGAAAAGAGTCGACCGATCCAACTGCACAACCACCTGGCCGTGGTGCGCCGAGGCGAGCCCAACGTGGAGATCGTCGATCTGCTCGACGGACAGCGACTCTCCGACGGCGTGCGTCGCATCGACAACCTCATGAAGGCCACGCGTAAGTTCCGCCCCGGGGCCAAGTGGAAGGGACCGAAATCGAGTACCCCGCCGCCACCCTATCGTGCGCCACGTCGAAGCGAACTACTGCGCGCCCTCGAACGCGAGGACCTACTACCGGTCATCGTATTCATCTTCTCTCGCGCGGCCTGCGACGACGCGGCCCACCAGTGTCGCCGCGACGGGCTCATGTTCACCTCGCCCGAGGAACGCCACGAGATCGAGGCGATTGCCCAATCTCGTCTCGCCGACTTTAGTGACGAAGATCTGAAGGCCCTCGAGTACGGCGACTTCATTGATTGCATCCGCCGGGGCCTCGCCATGCACCACGCCGGCATGGTGCCGGCCTTTCGCGAGATCGTGGAGGTCTGTTTCGAACTAAACCTTCTCGCCGTGGTCTTCGCCACCGAGACCCTGGCCCTGGGCGTGAACATGCCCGCCCGATCGGTGGCGCTGGAGCGGTTCACCAAGTACTCCGATGCCGGGCGAAAGTTCCTGACCAGCTCGGAGTTCTCGCAGATGACGGGGCGAGCTGGTCGCCGAGGTCTCGATGACGAAGGGCACGCCATTGTCTGTTTCGCTCCCGAGGTCGCCCTGATGGACGTGGGGCGGGTGGCGTTGGCGCAACCATCGGACCTCCATTCCTCCTTTCGCCCGACCTACAACTTCACCGCCAACTTGGTCAATCACTTCGAGTTTGCGACGGCCCTCGACGTCGTGTCGCGTTCGTACGCCCAGTTCGAGGCCGACCACCGTCCCACGGGCAACAAGCGACCCTTGGGCGACCAAATGGTCGCGCGCCACCACGTCCTCGAAGAACTGGGCTACGCCGAAGGATGGCGTCTCACCGACCGAGGTCAGCTCCTGCGTTCGATCTATCACGAATGTGACCTCCTCATCGCTGAATCCATCGGCGCCGGCGTCTTCGAAGGCCTCGAACCGGCCCAACTGGCCGGACTGCTCTCGTGCTTCGTCTACGAGTCGAAACGAACCACCAGAGCACCGAACGCGGCTCACCAGGTCACGACGAAGAAGAAGCGTGTGCTCCACGACCGCTTGGGTCAAGAACGCCGGGTCAATCTGACCGACCGATTAGCAGAGATTGCGCTCACGGCGATCACCATCCAGGAGATCGAGAATCGCTACTCGGTGCCCAACGCCAAAGGCCCCGACGGCAAGTTCGCCACCACCATCACCGCGTGGGCGAGGGGAGCCTCGCTCGGAACCGTCCTCGACCTCGCCGACGTGGAAGTGGGCCAGACGTCACCCGGCGACTTCGTGCGAAACGCCAAGCAGGTAGCCGATCTCTGCGAGCAGTTAGCCCGAATGAACGACCTCACCGGCGTCGCCGACGTCGCGCGCGAGGCCCGCGACGCGGTGCTGCGCAGCGTCGTGGCGGGGTCGTCGAGCGTCCACCCACGGGCCTAATTTCTCCCTTAACCTCGGAGTCCCATGCATGCCTACGTCGTTGAAGAGTTCACGGTAGCCGAAACAGCAATCCTGAGGCGATATTTCACCAATCTGGACGGTCCGGTCTTCGCGCTGGTCAATTTGCCCGAAGTGGTCAAGGGTGCCCTCTTCGCGCGCTACTCGCGCTCGTCGAAGAGCCTTCGCCGGCTCTTCCTCGATGAGTTCGTGGGCGATCTCGATCTCACCGGCGACGCGTCCATCGACGCCACGGTCGGTATGGACCGCGCCGATGAGCTCTATCAGAGAATTTTCGTCGAGTACGGCGATGATTCAGTGGCCCAACTCGGGGGAGTGCACCTGGCCTGCGAACAGGCGAGCAACGTCCTCACCAAGGTCCTGGAGTGGGGCCGCCTGATGAGCTACCTGGAGCAGTCCACGCGCTACCTCGGCTACGACAAACGCCTGACCAACGGACATTACCGCTTCTACCGCGACCACGACGTCCTGGAGTCACGATTCGGCGCGCGCTTCGTGGGCGAAATGGACCGAATGTTCGACACCTACGCCGAACTCCTGCCCCAGATGACCGAGTGGCTGGGAAAGAAGTACCCGAAAACGCCCGACGACACCGACTTCGTCTACCGTCAGGCCATTCGCGCCAAGGCGCTCGACGCGACGCGCGGCCTCTTGCCGGCGAGTGCGCTCTCCAACCTCGGCATCTACGCCTCGGGCCAGGCCTACGAGTCACTCCTGCTCCATATGCGCGCCCACCCGCTGCCCGAAGTGCGCACCTACGCCCAACTGATGCTCGACGAACTGGTGAAGGTGATCCCTTCGTTCCTCAAGCGCGTCGACGTTCCCGAACGCGGCGTCGCTTGGTCCACCTACATGTCGAGCACGCGCGGTTCCACTCGAAAACTGATCAACTCCATGTGGTCAACCCTCGACGACGACGTACCTGGCGAGCGGGTACGCCTCGTGTCCTTCGATCCCGACGGCGAGCGACGAGTGCTCGAAGCGATTGTCTTTGGCAACTCCACGATGAGCCACGAGGAAGCGGCCAGGCGAATCGACGCGTTAAACGAGATTGAGCGCGCGGTGCTCTTGAAAACCTACGTCGGTGATCGCAAGAATCGACGACACCGTCCGGGTCGCGCCTTCGAGCGCACGGATTACCGTTTCGAACTCGTCACCGACTACGGTGCCTTTCGCGATCTGCAACGCCATCGATTGCTCACCATCGAGTGGCAATCACTCACCGCCGATCTCGGCTTCGACGTACCCGACGTCATTGTCGAAGCGGGCCTCGCAGGACGCTACGAGGAGTCGCTCCTTCGTTCAGCCGAGCTCTACAACGACATGCGCGGCGACTTTCCCGAACAGAGTCAGTACGCCGTGGCCCTAGCCTTTCGGATTCGCTACGTCATGCAGATGAACGCCCGTGAAGCCATGCACCTCATTGAACTGCGCTCGGGTCCCCAGGGTCACCCGAGCTACCGACGAGTTGCCCAGGAGATGGCGCGATTAGTGCGCGACGAGGCCGGTCACCACCTGATCGCCGACGCCATGAAATATGTTGATTTCTCCGATACTGACTTGGAGCGACTCGAAGCCGAACGAGCCGCGGAGCGAAATCGCCAGAATCGCTAGTCTTTCGCGTCCTTACCCATTCTTTATCTCGATTGACGTCACCTGACGGGTAAAAGGCTCTACACTTCCAGCGCTACAGAAGAGGACTTTATGGCAAGTGACAGCAGCACAGAAGAGGTATTCGACGAGGAAGCACTCGCCGAGGGCTTTGACGAAGAGATTATTGGTGAAGAGGAATTAGAGGACGCGGACGACGCAGACGAAGTGGTGGATGTAGAAACTGAGGACGTCGTCGATGTTGATGACGTCGAAGAAGTGGAGGACGAGGACGTCGTCCCCGAGGTCGTGGTAGTCGAAGATGACGATGTCGTCGACGACGCCGATATTGAATTAGCGCTCGACGAAGTCCTGGCGGAGACCATTCGCCGCACCTCGACGCCCGAAGACGACGAAGAAGTTCCTGGTGAGGTCGACACACTGGTCGATCCCGCTGAGACCATTCTGCCCAAGCAGGACGACGAATTTCGCTGTGCCTCCTGTCGACTCTTGAAGAAGACGAGTCAACTTTCGGATAGGGCGAACATGCTTTGCCGAGACTGTGTTTGAGTACATCGAACTCGGGCTTCGCCCATTCGCCGCTCTGGCGCCGAAGTGAACATTCATGTGGCCAACGCGGTCACCGCTGATTTAGAAAAGCTGTGGCACGCGGCGTTACAACGAATGGACGGACACCGCGGCGGGGCCGAACTCGTCGCCACCATTAGCCGTGAGGTCGCTCCCGACGAGTTATTAGCGTCGCTCGTTCGAGAAGGCGTCGTGTGGACGATTGGTAACGACGTCCATCTAGCGGGATTCGCCGTCGTTCGTGACGAGGTGGTGGAAGGTATCTTCATCACCCCGAATAGTCGCCGCCAGCACGTGGCGACCTCGTTGCTCGAGGCGCTGGTGGGCTCTGCGCAGCCACCACGCGACGGGTACGCGCTGCCGGGGGATAGAGGAATGAAATCCCTCTACGAGTCCTTTGGGTGGAAGGCGCGACTTCTTACGATGCGCGGCGAGTAGGCGGACGGCGCGTGGCCGGTCGTCGCACCGTTCGCGTGGGCGGCGGCGGCGGCGGTACTTTCATGCCGAGCAACTTCGCGAGTTCGGGAATGGCCCCAGCATTGTGAATCGCGACCGCTTTGGACGACTCGTCCTCGGGGATGCCCACCGGCTTGACGTTGCGGCGTATGGACGTGTCCACGGTCAACGTGACGATTTCCTTCCACAGGGTCGGATCGGTCTCGGCGGTGAGGGCCTCGGAGGTCATCGTGACGACTTTCGCGGCCATTTCGGCGCTGACGCGCGTGGACATGTCGGGTGGGCGCGCCACCAAACCGAGCGCTTCCTTCACGTTCTTTGACGCTACGGCCGCTTCGAGCTTCTCGTTCCACTGGGTGCGCAAGTGTTCCAGGCGGGCCGTGAGGGCCGACTGTAGTTCCTTTTGCTGGGCTCGGGCCTCTTCGTCGAGCGACACCGTCTTAGCGGACGTGACCACGGCGCGAAGGTCGCGAAGACGCAGTTCTCGACCGGCGCCAATGGCCCCGCCCGCGCGGTCTTTCCAAAGCGCGAGATTGGTCTTGCCGAGCAGTTCTTCGGCAATCCGGTCAATCGTCGTTGCGTCAATCGTGGGTCGACCTTGCGCGGAGGCGTTCTTGTTCTGCTCCGCGACGGCGGCTCGTACGGAGGGCATGCCACCGCGAAGTAATTGTTCGGCGACGGGAAGTTGTTCGGGCGAGAGCGTGGCGAGCAGCGCGTTACGGTGCGTCGTCGTCATGGGAGGAGTTACGGGACCAGTAGGTCGCTCGGGTCGTGCTGGTCGAGCGCCTCGTTCGGAGCGTGGTCCGCGCGATGGCCGTTCGCTCGCGCCGGCGCTGGCGCCTCTTTCGCTATCGGTCGGTCCCCTCGAAGGGCGCTTAGCGCGCTCGGGGCGCTCGGTTCTCGGCGCACCGTCGCGACTCTCGCCGCCTCCGTCGCGCGCGGGACCGTTCTCGCGGCGTCCGGGACTCGCTTCGCGACGACCCGGCCCGCCTTCGCGTCGACTGGGACCGCCTTCGCGTCGATTCTCGCCATCACGGCCGCCTTCGCGTCGAGCGCCGCCACGGCCCTTGGGAGCGTAGGTGACGACGACGTCGGGACCCTGTTTGGCCGTCGGAATTCGTTCCACGCGCTCGTGACGCGGGTCGAGGGGTGAGGCCGTCTTCGGCGCCATCACGGAGAGGACTTCGATGCCCTCCATGTACTGCTCGACGTCGGCGCGATAGACGTTGCCGATGACTGCTCCGCCGGGAACAAGGGTTGCGTTGAGCACCCCTTTGGGCAACTTCGCGCCGGCGGCCCGCCACGTGGCGACCTCGCCGTTCAGGCTCGTAATTTCGATCTCAATCCGACGCGACATAGGGTCTCCAATCTAGTCGTTCCCTAGAACGCAAACATTTCATTTGGTTTTAGTCCAACTTAAGAATCGGATGCCTAGCATGTCCGGATGAATGATCTTCCAGTTGACGGCACCGATCCACCATTAACTGAGGACACCGCACCCAACTCATCGCCACCACAATCGCAGGTCAATGAGCCAGTGGCACCGACGCTCACCGCGGCTTCGCCAGCCGGCGCGGAGTCGATCGACCACGTCGTCGCGACATCGTCAACGAACGACGGCGTGGTCGCCGCGCCATCAACTGCCGTGTACACGGCGCCCGCGGTCATCGATCAAGTACCTCTTTCGTCCCAGCCATCGCCCGCACCGGCGAAAAGGTCGCTGTGGTCAACCCGACTCTCGCTCCTTCTCGTGGCCGCGCTCGTCGGCGGCTTGGCTGGTCATTACGCCTCATCGTCGAACAACGCAAATGGGGGAGTGACGATTCAGTCCACTTCTAATACGCCCGGCGCCGGTTACTTGCCCGGTGGTATCAGCATTCCGAAGTTGATCGACAAAGTGCTGCCATCAATCGTGTCCATCGACGTGAAGGGTCAAGGGTTTGAAGACCAGGGCACCGGCATGATCATCACCAAGAACGGCTTGGTCGTGACCAACAACCACGTCATCGCCGCGGCCGCCACGAGTGGGACGATTACGGTGACGCGCGCCGGTTCGACCAAAGCACTTCCGGCCACGTTGATCGGCACCAATCCCATTGACGACGTCGCGCTCGTGCGCATCAACAACGCTTCGGGACTCACGCCAGTGACCTTTGGCAACTCGAATGCCCTCGTGGTGGGGGACTCCGTCATCGCCATTGGTAACGCGCTGGGTCTGGCCGCGGGGACGCCGACCGTCACCTCAGGCATCGTGTCGGCGCTCGGCCGTACGGTGACCGCCGGCGCCGCCTCCTCCTCTGAGACCCTCAACAACATGATCCAGACCGACGCCGCGATTAACCCGGGCAACTCCGGGGGACCCTTGCTCGACTCCAGTGGCGACGTCATAGGCATGAACACGGCGGTCGCTGGCACGTTGCCCGACGGCACCAGCGCGCAAAACATTGGTTTCGCCATTCCGGACGCGACGATTGAGACGTTGCTGAAGCAATTGAAGGCCGGTGAAAGCGTCGTCAGTCATGGTGCGTTCATTGGCGTCGAGATCACGTCGCTGACTGCCGCACTAAAGGTCGAGTACCGATTCACCGTCAATGCGGGAGCTGTCGTCCTCAGCGTCATTGCCGGTACCGGTGCCGCCACCGCAGGAGTGAAGCAGGGCGACGTCATCGTCGGCATCAACTCCACCAGCATTACCGGCGCCCAAGACGTGTCGAGTGTCATTTCCGCGCTTCGACCGGGTGACGTGGTGACACTGCACATCGTGCGGGGCAAGCAGCACATCAAGATCAAGGTGACCCTGGGGGCACAACCCTCGAGTTAAGCCAGTGTCGCGATGCCACCATCGACGGGAATAATGACGCCGGTGATGTAGCTCGCCGCGGGCGAGGACAAGAAGATCGCCGTACCCGCCATGTCCGAGGGCTGGCCAATTCGTTTCATCGGCGCGGCTTGGGCAATGGCGTCGCCGAAAGCCTCCAACGTTGAGTGCATCATCTTGGATTCGAAGGGTCCGGGGGCAATTGCGTTGACGGTGATGTTCGGAGCCAGGGACTTGGCCAGGTGACGAGTCATCTGATGGACCGCCGCCTTCGACGCCGAATAGG
>JANXXO010000038.1 GCA_025350565.1 Acidimicrobiaceae bacterium | reverse complement strand
GCGAAATGTCACATCAACCAGCAGCAATTCCGATTCGTAGATCGTAAACGCATGAACCCAATCCAAAGAAGTGTCCGCAACGAGTTCGAATCGCGGGCGTCAAGTGGGCGTCGCGGGCGTCAAATGGGCGTTGCACAAAGGACTGAGTGGTCAACATCGGACAACCGCGGTTACCCGAAACTGCTCTAAAATAATGGGCTTCAGACGAAAAGCCTTGGAGCGGGCGACGAGAATCGAACTCGCGTTCTCAGCTTGGGAAGCTGATGTTCTGCCGCTGAACTACGCCCGCGGGGTCCCAATATTAACTCGATCCCAGTCACTGGCTACCATCGTCGTAAATTTCGCTCACGCTCCGTCCTCGACATCGTTCATTTGTGTCAATGAGTAAGGTACGGCCCAATCGACTTCGCCAAACGTGTAGCTCCGCGCCCTGCGTTTGATGCCAGCGAATCGATGCCTCAGTTCTGTATCCTCAGTATTTTGATCTTGCGCCATAGCCATTGCTGCACAGTTCGGCGTCTTCCCGCCTGCACTCTGCTCTATATAGTCAAGGACTATCGTTTCAACGTTATGGTCCTCTCCGATCGCTCAATCAAAGAAGCCATTGCTCAGGGCCGCATCATCATTGACCCCCTCGGCGACGACTGTGTCCAACCTTCGTCGGTTGACCTCCACATCGATCAGTATTTCCGCGTGTTTCGCAATCACACGCAACGCGTCATTGACGTGAGAGAAGCCCAAGAAGATCTCACCGAGTTAATCGACATTGGCCCCGACATGCCCATGATTCTGCATCCGGGAGAGTTCATGCTCGGCTCGACGACGGAACGCATCGGAATTCCCGACGACATAGTGGGGCGCCTCGACGGTAAGAGTTCGCTCGGACGTCTCGGTCTCGTCATTCACTCCACCGCCGGTTTCGTTGACGCCGGATGGGATGGTCACATCACGTTGGAACTCTCCAATGTGGCAAACCTTCCCATCACCCTCTACGCCGGCATGAAGATTGGCCAGATCAGTTTCTTCCAAATGACGACGCCCGCGGATCGCCCCTACGGTTCGGCGGGACTGGGGTCCAAGTATTCGGGCCAACGCGGCCCCACCCCCAGCCGCTATTCGGAGAACTTCAAGAAACCGTGACGAGCCACCTGCCTACGAGAGGACTGTCGTGTTAGCGCGCATCATCATTGGACTGGGTACGACGATCGTGTTCTTCGCCATTGCCGGGCGCCGGTTCTTCTGGCTCTCCAAGCTCATCCGCTCCGGACAGTCAGCGCCGAGACGTTGGCAGGGCTTTCGTAAGGTCAGTGAGACCGAGGTCGTGGAAGTCGCCGGTCAGAAGAAACTACTGAGGTGGACGGTGCCCGGGTTGGCGCACTTCTTCACCATGTGGGGCTTCACCATACTTATGACCACGATTCTCGAGGCGTACGGTTCGCTTTTTGATCGAAACTTCCGTATTCCCTTGGTCGGCCACGACAACTGGCTCGCCTTCACCGAGGACTTTTTCGCCACGGCCGTCCTGGTGTCGTTGGTGGTCTTCACGATCATTCGTGTGAAGAATGCTCCCTCGCGCAAAGAGAGGGCTTCGCGTTTCTTCGGGAGCCACCTCGGCGCGGCGTGGGCCGTGCTGTTCATGATCTCGATGGTGATTGTGACGCTGCTGGTGTACCGCGGGGCGCAGATCAACACCGGCCACTTCCCGTTCGAGCGCGCCGACCCTCAGTTGGCCAAGGTTCCTCTGGGGGGCATGACCACTCAGTTTTTCTCGACCTTTGCCTCACCGTGGGCCTTCGCGAGCCACGTCGTGGCCAGTTGGCTAGCCCCACTGGGCGTAGGTGTCAACGCCGTCGTGGAAGCGGTCTTTCTCCTCCTGAACGTCGCGGTGATCGCGGGCTTCCTCGTCTTCGTCTCCTATTCCAAGCACCTGCACATCTTTCTGGCGCCCATCAACGTCGGCGTCTCTCGTCGTCCCCGAGCCTTGGGTGGTCTCGACAAGACCCCTGACATGGACATGGAGAATGTGTCCGAGGACACGGTCTTCGGGGCCGGCAAAATGGAGGACTTCACCTGGAAGCAGATGTTGGACTTCTCTACCTGCACCGAGTGTGGACGGTGTCAATCCGTGTGCCCGGCGTGGACGACCGGTAAGCCCCTCAGCCCGAAGCTCGTCATCATGGGACTGCGTGACAACATGTTCGCCTCCGCCGACCGATTGTTGTCGGGCGCCTCCAACAGCGACGTGGAGACCTTGGTACCGACGACGATCGACTTCGACGTGCTGTGGTCGTGCACAACGTGCGGGGCCTGCGTGGAAGAGTGCCCCGTCGACATCGAACACGTTGACGCCATTCTCGACATGCGCCGGTACGAGGTGTTGATGGAATCACGTTTCCCGACCGAAGCCGGACTCCTGCTTCGAAACATGGAGAATCAGGGCGACCCCTGGGGACTCGGGGCCTCGAAGCGCACCGACTGGCTCGCCGCGCTGGACTTTGAAGTGCCGGTCATTGACGGGGTCATTCCCGACGACATTGAGTACCTCTACTGGGTGGGCTGCGCCGGATCCCTCGACGAGCGCGGACGAAAACAAGTCGTCTCCACGGCGAGGATGCTGCACCGCGCCGGTGTGCGTTTCGCGATTCTCGGGCCGCGCGAGTCCTGCACCGGGGACCCGGCCCGACGCATGGGTAACGAGTATCTCTTTCAAGAGATGGCGAAGACGAACATTGCGACGCTCAACGAAGTGGGCGCCCAAAAGATCGTCGCGAGCTGTCCCCACTGCTTTAACACGATGAAGAACGAGTACCCCGGACTCGGTGGCAACTACGAGATGATTCATCACGCGCAGTTGCTCAGTCACCTGGTCGCCAACGGCCGCCTGGTCCCCGGGGTCGCCTACAGCGGCACGGTGACCTATCACGACCCCTGTTATCTAGGTCGACACAATCGAGTCTTTGACGAGCCTCGCGACGTACTCGCCGCCATCCCCGGCGTCACCACGGTCGAGATGGGACGCTGTCGCGAAAAGGGGTTCTGCTGTGGCGCGGGCGGGGCGCGCATGTGGATGGAAGAGACGATTGGCAAACGCGTCAATATGGAGCGCACCGACGAGGCGTTAGGAACCGGCGCCGACATTGTCTCGACGGCGTGTCCCTTCTGCATGATCATGCTCGACGACGCCGTCAAGGCGAACGGTAAGGGTGACGAGGTCTCGGTGATGGACATATCCCAGGTGGTGGAGCGCTCACTCCAGAGTTGACGGTCGGCCCGTCAAGGGCCGTAGTTAATGCGCACGAAACACGGCGCTAACTCTTTGGAAATCCTCGATTGCGACACTGTTGCGAACAACCGGAGGTCAACGTCGCCCTCTCCTAGTCACCCAAGGAGTGGACGTGCTGCTCGCAACGAACATCCCCTATCCCAGTTGGCTGAATCCAGCGGACAACACCTGGCAACTCGTGGCGGCGACCTTGGTCGGCCTGATGAGTCTGCCGGGTCTGGCTGTCCTCTACGGTGGCCTCGTTCGAAAGAAGTTCATCGTCAACACGATGTTGATGGTGTTCGCCGGATTCTCGATAACCCTGATCGTGTGGATGCTCTGGGGTTACAACATGGCGTTCGGCCCGATTTCGCACTTTGGGCCGACGGGATCGTTCTGGAGTGGGTTCATTGGCCACTTCACTCCGCTCTCGACCGCGGGGGCCGAGCAGGGTCAGGCCGTGTCGGGAGCCAACACGTTCATTCCCTTCCACTATTCGACGGCCACGTTGGCCTACTTCCAGTTCGTGTTCGCGGCCATTACTCCCTTGTTGTTCGTGGGCGCCTTCGTAGGACGACTCAAGTTCAAGGCGTGGCTGATGATTGTGCCGCTCTGGATTACTTTGGTCTACTGCGTCAACGCCTGCCTTCTCTGGGGTGGCGGCTTCTTCGCCCAGAAGGGTGCCGTTGACTACTCGGGTGGTTACGTCATCCACTTGAGTGCCGGCGTCGCGGCCTTCGTGGGCGCGGCGATCCTCGGACCACGCCGTTGGCAGGACCGCGAAAACGCCTTCCCGAGCAACCTCATGATGGTCGCGGTAGGCGCGGGCATCATCTGGCTTGGTTGGAACGGATTCAACGGCGGTGACCCCTTCTACGCCGGTGCTGACGCGGCGAGTGCGGTGCTCAACACCAACGTGGCGACGGCGACCGGAGTCATCGTGTGGCTGGTCTGGGACATGGTGCTCTCCAAGCAGAAGAAGCCCACCTTCCTCGGGGCGATCAACGGCATGCTCTGTGGACTGGTGGCGATTACGCCGAGTGCCGGCTGGGTGAACGGCATGGGTGCCATTTACGTGGGCCTCATTGCCTCGACGGTTGTCTGGTTCGCTTGGAACTATCTCTCGCGCGTTCGTCCCTTCTCCAAAGTTGATGATGCCCTCGGCGTCGTCTACACCCACGGGATTGCCGGACTCATCGGTGGACTACTCGTCGGAATCTTGGCCGACCCGAACATGCTCGAGTACGGCGTCTCCGGTGGTAAGTATCGGGGTTCAGGTGGCGTTTCGGTCCGTGGCTGGTTCTACGGCCACTCGTTCCATCAACTCTGGGAACAGTTCCTCGCGGCCGTTTGGATCATTTCGTGGACGGCCTTTGGCACCGCCCTAATCTTCTACTTCGTGAAGTGGGTGCTCGGTGGGCTACGTGAGTCCGAAGAGTCGCTGCGCATCGGCGACGTCGCCATCCATGACGAGGAGGCGTTCCCGGAGCCAACCTTCGGTGAGCCCGTTTCGTCGCCCAGTCACCTTCACACCGACAACGTCTAAGGAGAGACCATGAAGTTAGTCACCGCAGTCGTCAAGCCCTTCAAACTTGACGAGGTGAAGACCGCCGTCAAGGAGGTCGGCATCACTGGCATGACCGTGGCCCAGGTTCGTGGTTTCGGTCACGCCGGAGGTCACATTGAAATCTACCGAGGCAAAGAGTACGAGTTCGACTTCGTCGACAAGATTCGGGTGGAGATTGTCTGCACCGACGAACTGGTCGACGCCCTGATCGAGGCGATCGTCAACGCCGCTCGAACCGACACCATTGGTGATGGTGTGGCGTGGGTGACCGATATCGAACACGTCGTTCGAATCAGGACGAACGAACGGGGACCTTCGGCGCTGTAGTTAGCCGGCCTGGCGAGCGACGGCCCCGGCCGCCACCGCGGCGGCCGAGGCGTCGCCGAGGTACCCGGCGCTGAGGATGTTCAATCGGTCGTCGAGCGCGACCCGGTAAGGGATGCCGGTCGGAATTTCCACGTCGACAATCTGGTCTTCGGAGATGTTCTGTAGCACCATGCGAAGAGCGCGCAGTGAGTTACCGTGGGCGACCACGATGACCGCGCCGCCGCGAACCGCTTCACTGCGCAAATCTTCCACGATGACGTCGGCGAAGTAGGGCGTGACGCGAGCGACGACGTCCTTCAGGCACTCGGTCGCGGGGATGAACTCGCTCGGCACGTCGCGGTACCGGGGGTCGGTGAGGTTGCTACGAGGGTCGCCGCTGGCCAGCGGGGGCGGCGGGACGTCGTAGCTACGACGCCAGAGCTTCACCTGTTCGACGCCGAACTGTTCGGTCGTTTCCAACTTGTTCTTTCCGGTGAGATCGCCGTAGTGGCGTTCGTTGAGGCGCCAGTTTCGCCGAACCGGCAGCCAGGACCGACCGGCCGCGTGCAGGGCAATGTCGGCCGTGCGGATCGCCCTCGTGAGGACCGACGTATGCAGCACTCGTAGATCGAGGTCGTGTTCTTGGGCCAGCAGTTCGCCCGCCGTACGGGCCTCGTGTTCCCCTTGCGCCGTGAGGTCCACGTCCGTCCAGCCAGTGAAGAGGTTGAGGTCGTTCCAGACTGATTGGCCGTGTCGCACGAGGATGAGGTCAGGCACGCCGTCAGCGTACCGCCGGACGTGGCCCGGTAGAAGGGCGGGCCGTTTGGCCCTCGTCGCAAGGGCTTCCCGCCTATAATAAGAAGGTTATATAATTTCTTGACAAGTAGAGGCTCAACTCTATATACTGGTACACGTAAGTTCTGGATCACCGGAAGGACCGGTGGGACTGAATCCGAATCAAGGAGATGTTCATGTCAAAGGCAGTCGGAATCGACCTAGGCACCACCAACTCGGTGGTCAGCGTGCTCGAGGCGGGCGAACCCGTCGTCATACCCAACGCCGAGGGTGGGCGCACCACGCCGTCCGTCGTTGGTTTCTCCAAGACCGGTGAGGTCTTGGTCGGTGAGGTCGCCAAGCGTCAAGCGATTACCAACCCTGAGCGAACCATTCGTTCGGTGAAGCGTCACATGGGCGAAAACTGGTCGGTCGACATCGACGGCACTAAGTACACCGCGCAAGAGATCTCGGCTCGCATTCTCCAGAAGCTCAAGCGCGACGCTGAGGCGTACCTCGGCGACACCGTCACCCAGGCCGTCATCACCGTCCCGGCGTACTTCAACGACGCCCAACGCACCGCCACCAAAGAGGCCGGCCAGATTGCCGGACTCGAAGTGCTGCGCATCGTGAGCGAGCCCACCGCCGCGGCACTCGCTTACGGCCTCGACAAGGGTGGCCAAGAGCAGACCGTGCTGGTGTTCGACCTCGGTGGAGGCACCTTCGACGTATCCGTGCTCGACATCGCCGATGGCGTCTTCGAGGTGAAGTCGACCCACGGTGACACCCACCTCGGCGGCGACGACTGGGACGACGCCGTGATGCAGTGGCTGGTGAAGACTTTCAAGGACACCGAAGGGGTCGACCTCTCGAGCGACAAGATGGCTGTCCAGCGACTGAAGGAAGCGGCCGAGAAGGCGAAGATCGAACTCTCCGCCGTGCAAGAGACGACCGTCAACCTCCCGTTCATCACGGCAACGGCCGACGGCCCGAAGCACCTCGACATCAAACTCAGTCGGGCCAAGTTCAACGAACTGACCCAGAGCCTGGTGGAGCGTTGCCGCAAGCCCTTTGACCAAGCGATCAAGGACGCGGGCCTCACCCTCGACAAGATTGACCACGTCATCATGGTCGGGGGATCGACCCGCATCCCGGCCGTCCAAGAGCTAGTGACCAAGGTCACCGGCAAAGAGCCCAACAAGACCGTCAACCCCGACGAAGTGGTAGCCATTGGTGCCGCCGTGCAGGCCGGTGTGTTGAAGGGCGATGTGAAGGACATCTTGCTGCTCGACGTGACCCCACTGTCGCTCGGCATCGAGACCAAGGGTGGCGTCATGACCAAGATCATTGAGCGCAACACCACCATCCCCACCAAGAAGTCGCAGACCTTCACGACGGCCGACGACAATCAGCCGTCGGTGGAAGTGCACGTCTTGCAGGGTGAGCGCGAAATGGCCGCCTACAACCAGACGCTGGGCAAGTTCCAGCTCGTGGGCATCCCACCCGCCCCTCGCGGCATGCCCCAGATCGAAGTCACTTTTGACATCGACGCCAACGGCATTGTCCACGTTTCGGCCAAGGACCAGGCGACGGGCGCGACCCAGTCCAT
The DNA here is from genome assembly GCA_025350565.1 of Acidimicrobiaceae bacterium. Lineage (GTDB taxonomy): Bacteria > Actinomycetota > Acidimicrobiia > Acidimicrobiales > RAAP-2 > RAAP-2. The sequence continues at coordinate 27,017 of JANXXO010000038.1, read as the reverse complement.
GACCATCACCGGCGGTTCCTCGCTCTCTAAGGACGAGATCGACCGCATGGTGCGCGACGCCGAAAGTCACGCCGAAGAGGACCGGTCGCGACGGGCCGAGGCCGAAGTGCGCAACAACGCCGACGGTCTCGTCTACTCGACCGAGAAGTTGCTGAAGGACCAGGCCGAGGCCTTCCAAGGCACCGAGCGAGAAGACGTCGAAGGCGCCCTCGCCACGCTGAAGGAAGCCATCGCCGGCACCGACATTGAGGCCATCAAGGACGCCACCGAGAAGTTGCTCACTACGAGCCAGGGCTTCAGTCAACGTCTCTACGAAGAGGCCGCCAAGGCCAACGCCTCGGGACCGTCGGCGCCGGCTGGCAACGACGACGACATCGTCGACGCCGAAATCGTTGACTAATGAGTGACGCAGTCGAAGAGAACGACACCGTGGCGGCGCCGTTGGACGCCGCCGAGGTCGTCGACGGGCGAAGTGACGTGGAACGCGAGCGCGACGAGTACCTCGACGCGCTGCAACGACTGCAAGCGGACTTCGAGAACTATCGCAAACGAGTGGCGCGCTCGTCCATGGACGCCGGGGTGCGCGCGGCCGGCGACGTCGTCGCCAAGATGCTGCCAGTCTTGGACGCCTTCGATCTGGCCGAGGCGCACTTCGCAGGTGCGCCATCTAAGGAGGGCGAGGCCCTGACCCAAGCGCGCGGTCTTCTGCTCGACACTCTCGCCAAAGAGGGCCTCGAGCGCATCGACGGTGTGGGCGTCGCCTTCGATCCTCAAGTGCACGACGCCGTGGCGCACGTCGAGGGCGAAGGTGATCAGGTGATTGACGAAGTGCTTCGTGCGGGCTATCGCTGGAAGGGCGCAGTACTTCGTCCGGCGATGGTGAGGGTGAAGGGCTGAGCCATGGCCGAACGAGAGTGGTTCGATAAGGACTACTACAAGGTTCTGGGTCTCTCGTCGAGTGCGACCGAGAAGGAAATCACGCGCGCGTACCGCAAACTGGCCAAGTCGTCGCACCCCGACACCAATCCCGGTTCGGAAGAAAAGTTCAAAGAGGTATCGGTCGCCTACGACGTCCTCGGTGACGCGGAGAAGCGTAAAGAGTACGATGAGGTGCGCCGCCTCGGCCCGGCGGCGGCCGGTTTCGGTGGTCAAGGTTCGCCCGGTGGCTTCAATTTCCAAACGGGTGACTTCGGCGATCTGGGTGATCTCTTCGGCGGCCTCTTCGGCGGCGGTCGTCGTCAACGGGCCCAACGCGGGGCCGATCTGGAGACGGCGCTCCACCTGAGCTTCCGTGATGCCGTCATGGGCGTCACGACGTCGGTCAGTCTGCCCAGCACGGACGCGTGCCACACCTGTGGTGGGCGAGGCGCCGCGCCGGGAACCGGCGTCACCACCTGCGAACGGTGTCAGGGTCGAGGAGTGCTCAACGATGACCAAGGACCCTTCGCGATGTCGAGCGTGTGCCCCGTCTGCCAAGGTCGGGGCGGACGAATACAGACGCCGTGTCCCACCTGTTCGGGCACCGGGCGTGAACCTTCGTCGCGAAAGGTGAACGTGCGCATTCCGGCGGGCGTCATTGACGGACAACGAATTCGATTGAAAGCGAAAGGCAACGCCGGCGCGCACGGGGGACCACCCGGCGACCTGTTCGTCGACGTGCACGTCTCGGGGGACGCGCGCTTCGAACGTCGGGGCCGCAACGTGACGACCACCGTGGAGGTACCACTCACCGCGGCCATCCTCGGCACCACAGTCGAGGTGGCGACTCTCGACGAACCGGTCACGTTGAAGATTCCCGCCGGCACCCAGCCGTCCACCACGATGCGCGTTCGAGGACGAGGGGTTCCGGCCGTTGGTAAGAACGCGGCGGGCGATCTGCTCGTCACGGTCAACGTCACGCTGCCCAAGAAACTGAACAAAGAACAGCGGACCCTCGTCGAGAAACTCTCGGTCTCGTTGAAAGAGGAGGTACCACATGACTGAGCGTCAACACCACCACGCGGTCTACGTCATTTCCGTCTTCGCCGAGTTGGCGGGCGTACATCCCCAAACGCTGCGCAACTACGAGCGCGGAGGTCTGCTCAACCCTCAACGCACGAGCGGAGGTTCGCGTCGTTTCTCGGACGAGGATCTCGCCGCACTTCGGCGCATCCAAGAGTTGACCAACGACGGCGTGAACCTCGAGGGAGTGAAAAAGATCTTGCGCTTAGAAGCCGAGCTCGCCCACGCGCGAGAGCAATTGGCGGCGGCGTCCCACGAAGGTCGGGCCAACATCGAAGAGACCCACAAGCACTACCGACGCGACATGGTGCCCGTGCAGAACACCCTGGCGCTGTTCATCGACGCGCAACGTCGTCCCCACACGCAGTACTGACGTCCTTCACCGTGGCGCAGGCAGCACTTCCTTTAGTGTGCAGGCATATGAATCCTCCATTATCGTTGACGCTTTGAACACACCCACGTTGCCGCGAATTGCGATGTTCACGTTGGGCGGCACCATCGCGGCGGTGGCGTCCGAAGGCTCCGACGGTCGTGTTGCTCCCCAGATCGATGGCGCCGGCTTAGTACGAGCGGTGCCGCAGCTCGCCCAGTGCGCTCGCATCGAGACAGTGGAGTTTCGCCGCGTCCCGTCGGGCGACCTCACGTTGGACGACGTACGTGAACTCGCCGACGCCGTACGCGATCAGTGCGGTGACTACGACGGCGTCGTGGTCACCCAGGGCACCGACACACTAGAAGAAACGGCCTTCGCCCTCGATCTCTTGCTGGAGAGCGGAACGCCGGTAGTGGTGACGGGCGCGATGCGAAATCCCACCATGGCCGGTGCCGATGGCCCGGCCAATCTTTTGGGCGCCGTGCAGGTCGCCGCCTCTAGGGAGGCGGCGGGGCGAGGAGTGCTGGTCGTCATGAACGACACCATTCACGCCGCTCGTTGGGTTCGAAAGACGCACACCTCGTCGACGGCGGCCTTCACCTCACCAGGTCCAGGTTCACTGGGCGTCGTGCACGAAGGAGAACCACGATTCTTCAGCGTCGCTTCGAAGCGATTGGTGCCGCTGGCGAGACCGATGTCGGACATTCCGAGTGTCGCGTTAGTGCGCGTCGTGCTGGGCGACGACGATCGGTTTCTTCGCCAGGTCGCGGCGCTCGGTTACCGCGGTCTGGTCGTCGAGGCCTTCGGGGGCGGACACGTGCCCTCGCGAATGGTGAGTGCTCTGGGCGAACTCGCGCAAATCATGCCGGTGGTCTTAACTTCGAGAACGGGCAGCGGATCGGTGTTGACGTCAACTTACGGATTTCCTGGCTCGGAAGCGGACCTGCTGGCGCGCGGGCTGGTGTGGGCCGGCGATCTTGATGGCCTAAAGGCGCGACTCTTACTTGGTTGGCTGCTTGCCTCGGGTGAAGGCACCGAACAGGTGCGCGCATCGTTCCGCTCGTTCGGAGAGTAGCGGTTTCGCAACGAGTTTTAACTGCGCTCACTCTCGCGCAAGTTGACGGCGACGGACGTCAAGTGGATTGCCATGGCGTCTTGGGCACTACGACCATCGCGATTACGCAACGCCAGAAGGATCTTGTGGTGTTCACCGCACGCGCGTTGGCGTCGGTCGTTGGAATCGCCACGGCGCTTCATCGTTCCCCAGAGATCACCTTGTCGCGCTACTTCAATGAGTCCGTACATGCGCAATAAGAGAGGGTTGTGCGTCGCTTCGATGAGACTGCGGTGGAAGGCGAGGTCCCATCGTTCGAAGTCGTCATAGTTGTCCGCCTGGTCACAGCCCATGAGACACAGCTCCGAGTTGTCGAAATCAGCTTCGGTCGCCTCTTCGGCGACCAGCAACATCGCTCTGGGTTCGAAGGCCTGACGAGCGGCCATCACCACCATTGGTCCGACGTCGTTCAGAAAGGTGCTCGCAACTCCCGAGCCACCGCCGAAGCCGGCGACTTCGTAGGTCGGTTCGCGCAAGAGAAAAGTTCCCCGTCCTACTTCACGAGAGATCGCTCCATCTGATTCCAAGAGCGCCATTGCGTTTCGCACGGTCGTGCGGGTGAGGTGAAGGTCCTCGGAGAGACCACGTTCGGTGGGCAAGCGACTCCCCACTACGAGTCCGCGACGTGATGCTTCGCGAAGTACCTCTTCGGCTACGTCGCGAATCCGGTCGTTTGAAACAGTGCGCATTTCAACCTTTCTCGTTGCAGGAGCGTACTTTTGCGGCTATGTGACCAATACTACCAATACACTTCCCTCGCTGTCGTGAAAATTTTTCGTTGGCACTGCTGTTGACAGATGCAAATAGTGGTCGTATAGTGCCTTCAACGCGTTGACCAATGCAACCAATAAGTCAACCAATCCAGGGGGAAACCAGATGCGCTTCGCAACGATTAGGACGGCGCGCGGACTTCGTTTGCACGTAAAGGGCACCGAAGGCTACGTGGACCTAGCCGACGCCTCAGGCGACGAGGCGCTCTCTTCGATCAACGGCCTGGCCGCTGGCGGCAGTGGCGCCCTTGACCGCGCCCGCGACGCAGCTTCGCAGGCTGGCCAGAGCGTTGACAACAAGGACTTCGCCGCCGCGACACCGAATCCCACTCGAGTTCTTTGCCTCGGCGTCAATTACGCCGATCACGCCATTGAGGGCGGACGTGCGGTGCCGACCTGGCCCGAGTCGTTCGTACGCGGCGCTGGCAGCTGCATCGGGGCCTACGACGACATGGTGAAGCCGGCGCTCACTAATCGCTTTGACTTCGAAGGTGAACTGGCCATCGTCATTGGCCAAGGTGGTCGTTACATCAAGGCGCAGGATGCCTTCGAGGCAATTCTGGGCTACGCGGTCATGAACGACGGATCGGCCCGCGAATGGCAACGGGCGGCCACGCAGTGGACCCCCGGCAAGAACTTTGAAGGAACGATGCCCATCGGACCCGATGTCGTCACCAACGACGAAGTGGACGTCACCGACCTCGCGATTACGACCACCCTCAACGGTACGGTCATGCAGGACGCGAGGACCTCGGACATGATCGTGAGTGTCGCGCGCGCAGTGGAGTATTTCTCGTCCTTCACGACGCTGCGTCCTGGCGACGTCATTGCGTCAGGCACGCCCGGAGGCGTTGGTTTTGCCCGTACGCCGCCGGTGTGGCTGTTGCCCGGTGACCTCATCGAGGTCACGGTAGAAGGCATTGGCACCATTTCGAATCGCGTGGTGGCTGAGCAGGATGCCCCGGCTAACTGGCCGTGGATCCCGCTGACGCCTGACACCAAAACGTTTTGAGAATTCCGTACCGTATCCGTTGTGTGAAGTTCGTTGGACCTAAAGGAATTACTCAAATGAGGGGGTATTGATGGAAGGATTTTCAACCGTGAACTTGAGGGCGACCTCGATGTTCAAAACGCAAAAGAGGCTCATTGTTCTCGCGGCGGCCCTGGCGGTCGTGGCGATGACCATTGGTCTGCCGGGAACGTCGGCGGTCGCCTCGACGAAGTTCAAGGGCGCAATGACCATTGGCGTCGTCGCACCCTTCACTGGTGCCGACGCTGCGCTCGGGCCGAAGTACCAGACTGCGTGCCTCGCCGCTTCACAGGCGATCAATCTTTCTGGTGGCATCCTGGGCAAGAAAGTGAATTGCAAAGTCGTCGACACTCGAGGCGACCCCGCCGACGCTGTACCGGCCGTCCGTCAGATGTACGCCACGACCTCGAATCTTTCCTTGGTCATTGGCTGCACGTCCGACGAGGCTTCGACCGTGGTGCCGGTTTTTGACGCTCACCAGACCGTTTCGTTCTGCATGACGGGCGAAGCTGAGTTTGACAGCATTCACTTTCCGTACTTCTACCGTCTCGTTCCGCCCGACGCGGCCGACTCGGTAGCGATGGTGAAGATCGCCAAGCTCAAGAGCTACAAGAACATTGCGCTGGCCTTCGGCAACGACGCGGGGTCCCAGACCTTCGTGGCGCCCGCCGTGGCTGCGGCCAAGGCTGCGGGTATGTCGATTGTGTCCAACCAGACGCTCGACATCAGTGCCACCACGTTCCAGACTGAGGCGCAAGCCATTGTCTCGTCGCACCCCGACGCGATCCTGATGGAAGCGTTGGGAGCGGCCGGTGTAGCGCTCTTGACTGAGATCTACCAGTTGAACAACAACAAGATGATCCCGGTAATCGGTACGTCAGCCATGATTGACCCGGTCTTCTTCAGCGGTGTCACCACGGGACCAGTGGGTGTGCAGAACTTCATCAACTCGTTCAACGCTGACAACCAGACCGTCAACTTTGGTGGTCCGGCCTACCCGTTGTACAAGAGGCTGGTGTTGGCCCAGGCGGGCAAAGTGAAGGGCGTTCCGAACTTTCAGGGACTCCTTACCGCCAACGGAACCGTCCACCTGTACGACGGCATCAACCTCGCCGCTCTGGCCATGGTGATGTCGCACTCGACAACGGGTAAGACGTACCACGCCGACATCTTGAAGATTGCTGCCGGCGGAAAGGGTGCCGTAGTCGTGTCCTCGTACGCCCAAGGCGTGGCCGCGCTGAAAAAGGGCAAGAAGATTGAGTATCACGGTGTCGGTGGCGTGTACTCCTTCGACAAGTACCAGACCGCCTTTGGGCCGTTTGAAAACGACCAGTTCAAGGCCGATGGCACGACCGTCGCCGTGGGCGCAAGCCTCGGGAACTGCAACCTGACGTCCTGCAAATAACCAAAGCGGCGCGACCTCGACAGCTCGATGCATGAGCTGTCGAGGTCGGGTCCTCGTGTGGTGGCGCGTGAAAGCAACGCGCGTGCTTGACGAAGTCGTCCGCCAAGGACCTTCGACTCCCCCTATTGAGAAAGTTTGATCTCCTTGAGCGTTTTCATGTCATCCTTCGGCTTTGGGCTGATTACGGCTGCCGTGCTCGCGATCGCCACGGTGGGTTTCACCATGCAGTTCGCCGTCACCAACGTCTTGAATCTGGCCTACGGATCAGTGATGATCAACAGCGCCTACGTGACCTACTACTTGAACATTCACCACGTCACGATCTGGCTGGCCCTCATCGGTGGAGTGATCACCGGAGCGGTCACCTCGTGGTGTCTTAATCGATTTATCTTTACCCCCTTTCAGCGACGTAATCTCGCGCCCATCACCGTCGTGATCGTGGCGCTCGGGGTTGACCTCATCGGAACGTTCGGCCTGCAAGCGGTCGTCGGATCGAGCTACGTGGCTTTCCATCAGACGGCCGGTCACGAGTATCACTTCGCCGGCATGATTTTGAACGGCTTGCAACTCATCATTCTGGGCTTGTGCGCCGTCGTACTCGGGCTCATCCACTGGCTCTTGAAGTACACCCGCCTTGGCAAGGCCATGCGCGCGACGTCGGCGAACCCCAACTTGGCGCGCAACAGTGGCGTCAAGACGCAGTTCATTATCTCCACCACCTGGCTGATCTCGGGCGCCCTGTGCGGCCTCGCGGGAACGGTGTTCGCCATGAATACCGGGGTGTTCGAGGCAACGAGTGCACAGCTCTACATCGTGCTGCTCTTGGCCGCCATGTTCCTCGGTGGTCCCGGTGAACCGTACGGCGCCATGTTCGGCGCGCTCATTATCGGTCTCTCCACCGAAATCAGTGCGGCCTATATCAATCCCCAGTACAAGGAAGTCATTGCCTTTCTCGTCTTGCTGGGAATGCTCGCCTTTCGTCCCTACGGAATATTCGGAAGTGAGAAAACTCTCTGATGCTTACCGCCTACGCCTTTTACCTGACCACCATCCTCGTGTATGGGGCCGTCGACTCGATGGCCTGCTTGGCACTCAACTATCAGTTTGGGTTCGCCGGCGTCTCGAACTTCGGCTTCATCATCTTCCAAGCGGCGGGGGCCTACGCCGCCGCTATCTTGTCGATGCCTCGCGCGGCGACCTCCAACGGCGGCTTTCAGCAGTACGTACTCGGCTGGAATCTTCCCTGGCCGCTTCCGTGGATTGGTGCCGCCATCGTGGGCGGATTGATTGCGCTGCCGTTCGTCTTCCTCGTCGGCAAGCGGCTCCGTGGTGACTTCGCCGCCGTGGGTCTGCTCGTGTCGGCCGTCTTATTGAACGAACTCGTGAAGGACTACGTGCCGTTTCTCAACGGTGCCGCCGGCGTCTCCATTGTCCCCGCCCCTTTCCAGAGCAAATGGAATCCCCAAGGTCTCGGCTACCAATTCGTCTACGGAGGGGTCGCCATTGTCATCACCATCGGCGTCTATTACCTCTTACGGCGAGTGACCGAGTCGCCGTACGGGCGCTCCCTTCGCGCCATGCGCGACAACGACATCGTCGCCGACTCCCTCGGCAAGAACCTCCGTCGACAACGGGCGGGCGTACTCGTGCTCGGTGGTGCGATGGCGGCACTCAGCGGGGCCATCCTCGTTGGATTCATCAGCCTGTGGGCCCCCGGCGCGTGGGGTTATGCCGAAACGATTGTGCTCTTCGCCGCGATCATTGTCGGCGGGGCCGGCAACCACAAGGGAGCCATTCTCGGCGCGATACTCGTGCCACTGGCTTTCGAGGAGATAACTCGTTTCATTCCACCCGTGGCCAATCCGACCTTGATCCCGGCACTGCAATGGGTGGCCATTGGCTTGCTCATCATCTTGTTCCTCTGGTTCCGACCGAACGGCATCTTGCCGGAGCGCCGACGGTTCTTGAGCGGCGCGGCGCCGGCGGACGTAGTCAGTGAGCCCGCCACCAATGAGGGTGACGCTCTCATTAAATTGGGCAACGTCGATCAACTGAATTTTCGTGAGTTGCTCCGCCTCGGTGACACCGCGAACGACCACCGAGTGATTCTCTCGACCAAGGGCCTCACGAAGACGTTCAACGGCGTGACCGTCGTCTCCGACGTGAGTATTGAGATCCAGCAGGGTCGACTTACCGGCATGATTGGTCCGAACGGCGCCGGCAAGTCCACGACCTTGGCCATGCTCGCCGGTACCTTGCCCGCGTCGTCGGGGACGGTTACCTACGACGGCCAGGACATCACGAATCTGTCCTCCTTCAAGCGAGCCCAAGCGGGACTCGTGCGCACGTTCCAATTGGCCAGCGAATTCAAAAAGCTCACGGTGCTCGAGAATCTCGTCAGTGCCATCCCCAAGCAGTCTGGCGACTCCTTCGTCGGATCGCTTCGGGGCAAGCGCTATTGGGGCAGCGAAGACAAGGCGAATATCGAACGGGCGCAAGAGGTCCTCGAAGGATTCGGACTGACCCAGTACGCCGACACCTACGCCGGCGGACTCTCCGGTGGCCAACGTCGCCTGGTGGAGATCATGCGCGCGTTACTCGCCGAGCCGAAGGTCTTGTTGCTCGACGAACCCATGGCGGGCGTGCACCCGAACCTGGCCCACAAGATCGGTGACCAGTTGACGAAAATGTGCGAAAGCGGTATGACCATCCTCATGGTGGAGCACGAACTTTCCATCATGGACGCCTTCTGCGATCCCGTCATTGTGCTGGCTGAAGGAACGGTCCTCGCGACGGGGACCATGGCTGAGCTTCGAAAGAGGCCTGAAGTGGTGGAGGCGTATCTTGTCGGCTGAACTTTCGAAACCGGGCCAACACCTCGTAGCGACCGGCTTGAGTGCCGGTTACGACGGACGCGCGATTGTGAGCGGCATCGACATCGAAGCGTTACCGGGCACGGTGGCCTCTATCGTCGGCCCCAACGGGTCGGGTAAATCCACGCTCTTGAAGTCGCTCGTGGGCGTCGTCAAAGTGCTCGAGGGCCAGGTGAAGATCGGCGACAACGTCGTCACCAACACCGCACCCGAGGAGATCGCCAAACTGGGTATTGGCTACGTGCCGCAGATCGACGACGTCTTTCCACCGCTGTCAGTGCGTGAAAACCTCGAAATCGGGGGCTACCTGCTCCCTCGCCGCGACGTCGAAGCGAGTATCGAAGCCGTCCTGGAGTCCTTCCCACGGTTGAAGTCGATGTTGACGCGCAAGGCCGGCAAACTTTCCGGAGGCGAGCGAAAGATGCTGGCCATGGGTCGAGTACTTATGCTGTCGCCTTCGGTGTTGGTGCTGGACGAACCGACCGCCAACTTGGCGCCCCTGGTCGCGACGCAACTACTCGAGGAGTACATCCGCGGTTTCGCGGACGCGGGATCAACCGTGCTGTTGGTCGAACAACGAGCGAAAGCGGCGCTGCGCATCTCCAACTGGACCTACGTGCTGGGCGGTGGCCGCATCGTGCTCTCGGGTGCGCCCAAAGACTTGGAAGAAAATCCCCTCTTCGTTGAGTCGTTTCTCGGTGGAGCGGCGCCGACGAAATGAGGACGAGGTCACGGGTTCTTCACGCACGTGCCATCGAAGTTTCGTCCAGTGCGCCTGATGTCGTGAGAAGGCCGTCGCGTGTCGAATGACGTCGCGCTGAGCGAGCCGTCGTACTGGAGTCCCCTGCGCCGTCGCGACGGTCTCGTCATCATGCTCACGCTGGTGACCGGTTCGGTCGACGCGATTGGTCTCACGCGCTTGGGCGGCGTCTTTACGAGCGTCATGACCGGGAACATGGTCTTCCTCGGTATTTCGGCCGCGAAGCACGACGCTTCCATTGCCCTGCACACTGGCGTGGCCTTCATTGGCTACGTCATTGGCAGTCTCGTCGGCGCGCGCATCGCCGGGCACGCGGGGGAGAATGAACATCTGTGGCCCCGACCGATCGTCGTGGCCCTGAGTTTCGAACTCGCCATCCTCAGTGTCTTTGCGGTGTGGTGGGAGATCACGGGCGGGTTACCGACCAACTTGGCCACCTACGCAATGCTGGGCCTCAACGCCGTCGCGCTCGGGGTTCAAAGTGCGGCCGTCCTGCGTTTCGGCATCAGTGGACTCTCGACCACGTACCTGACCGGCACCCTCACCCAACTGATCGCCAGTCTTTCCCGGCGACGTGAGCCCATCCAAGGGCGCAGTGTCCTGATTTTGTTAGCGCTCATCGTGGGCGCTGGTCTCGGAGCCGTGGTGGCGCTGCACGCACCGATGGTGGCGCCCTTCGTGCCCCTCCTACTACTCGCGTTCGTGGTGACCGCGGCGGAACTCAGTTTTCATCGATCGTTGAAGACCGCGGTCGCCTCGGTGCCACGCGGCCAGGTGCGCGCCTCCGATTAGATGGCCAGTCGAATCGTGGTGGCCACGCCAATGACGATGACCAGCACGCGCACGACCTTGGGTGAGAGGCGGCGAATCAAGATGGTGCCGAGCCAACCGCCGACCAACGATCCGATCAAGAGCCACACCACCGCCAACAGCGCCAGGTGTCCTCGGACAATGAAGACCATCGCCGCCACGATATTGATCAAGAGACCGAAGGCTTGGCGCAGTCCCTGCAGGACGTTCAGTTCGTAGGGGAGTGATAGCGCCATCACGGCGAGGAGCACGATCCCGAGTCCAGCTCCGAAGTAGCCCCCGTAGACCGAAGCGACGAAGATGCCAACGAACAGTGGGCCGCGACGCACGCCACTGCCCCCCTCTCGTCGCTCAATGCGGGCGAAGGCTTTCGTGAGGCGCGGCGCGGCGGCGAAGAGCAAGGTCGCGGTGCCGATGAGCCAGGGAACCACGGCGCGAAAGGTCGAGGCCGAACTGAAGAGTAAAAAACCAGTCCCGACCAGCGAACCAGCGATACAGGTCGGCACCAATTCGCGAAAGAGCCGCTGGTGGATCGACAGTTCGTGGCGGAATCCGCGGATGCCACCGAGCGTGCTGGGCAGCATGCCCACCGAGGATGACATATTGGCTTGCAGCGACGGATAGCCCAGCGAAAGCAGAGCGGGAAAGCTGATGAAGGTCCCTCCGCCCGCGATGCCATTCGAGATCCCCGCGGCCACTCCCGCAAGAAAAATGATGGCGATTTTCCACGCGAGAGGAATCGTGTTGGCCAGCACCGACCAAGCCTAGATTCTGCGCAACCCGCCTGCGCCAAAGCGACGGTGTCGCGTTCGTGATGTTCGCTGGTGAACAACGCAGTGGTGTTGTCGACCGAACCACCCCTACGCAGGAGTGGCGGCAACGCGACTCGTGTGGTGAACTTCTCGCTACGTCGGCAAATGAACGTTGGTCGTAGGTCCGTCGTCGCGACGTCGTGATCACCGCGACCGGGGTCAGAGCAGTCGGCGATAGGAGACGGGCCATGTTGTTTCGAAAAGGATTGACCCACGTGGGCGCTCTCTCGCTGGTGCTCTCGATCGTCACGGGTGGCCAGGGATTCATTGCGAACGCCAGCACCTCGTCACACGGCGGGGCGCAGGCCCTGTACGCCGGCAACGGCGTGGAGGTCGTGACATCGAGGATTCCGGCGACCGGTTGCGCCGGGGTCTTTCTTCGATCTGACGCAACCCAGTGGACGAACGTCACTCCGCCCTCGCCGGGAAAGGTCAACGGTCAGTGCCTCTACGCGTGGGTCGACGCCGCGTTCGTGTCCGCGAACGTTGGCTGGGTCGAAGCGCGCAACGGCGGAAGTGACCAGACCGTGTTGGAGCACACGACCAATGGCGGCGCCACGTGGACCATCGAACCGGGAAGTTCGACCGGGAGCAACTTTGGCACCGAACTCATTGGTTTTGCCAGCGCCACCGATGGATGGCGCCAGCAAATTGCCGAGGGCTCGAACAAGCCGTACCTGCTCCAACACACGTCCGACGCGGGCGCATCGTGGCGCAACGTCACCCACCGGGATCGCCACGCCTGCGCGCTCATGCCCATGGTCTTCGCGACGAGGGCCATGGGGTTTGAGGCTGCACCCCTGGCGGGAACGACCGACGGCGATAACGCGGTGGTGTCCTTCGTTTGGCGCACCCTCAACGGTGGTGCGACCTGGACGAAGTTCACGCCGGTCTCGCCACCGGCGAGCGTCAAACAAGGACGCCTTCTCTACGGCGCACCCTCTTTCAGCGGGGCGAACGGTTACCTGCCCGTCATTATTCTCCTGCCTCATTCGCGCAACGAGAAGGTCGAACTCCTCACCTCGCACGACTTCGGCGCGACGTGGGAACCGGTGGGCAACGTCGTGGTCCGCGGCGCACTCACGTTCAGCCCGAGCAACAACGGATGCGAGGCGTCGTCACTCATTGGCGGTCCACTGGTCTCGGTAGGCAACGCGAATGGGAGCTGGTGGATACTTCGTCCGGGCGTTAAAGGCGCTACCGTCGTCATTCGTGACGAAAAGGGCGCCGCTCACGAATCAATCGTGAACGGCGCGAAGGGCCTGCCCTCGACCCTGCACGGCGCGATCCTCCAACCGGCGAGCGCCCGGCGCGCCTTAGTGACCATTGGCCGTCCCCACCAGTCCTCGATGCTCTACGCCACGACCGACGGTGGTGCCACCTGGTCGCTCGTGACCGCCGCCACGGTCAAGCGATAGTGGGCGTCTGAACTAGACTTTGCGTGCAACGAGGCCGACTCGAAGGAGCCCAGTGCCGGCAACCGTCGTAGTCGGAACCCAATGGGGTGACGAAGGCAAAGGAAAGCTAACCGATCTTCTCGCGCGCGACATGGACATGGTCGTTCGCTACCAGGGCGGCCACAACGCCGGTCACCGCATCGTGGTTGACGGCGAAGCGTTCGCACTCCAACTCGTGCCATCGGGCGTGCTCTATCCCCACATCACTCCCGTCATTGGTAACGGGGTCGTGGTCGATCCCGCGGTGTTGCTCGCCGAGCTCGACGCGCTCAGCGCCAAGGGCATCGACGTGTCGCGACTCATCGTGTCCGGTAACGCTCATTTGATAATGCCCTACCACCAGGAGTTAGACCGTCTCACCGAGCGGTTCCTCGGCAAGAACGCACTGGGTACTACCAAGCGCGGGATCGGCCCCGCCTACGCCGACAAGTCGTCACGCGTGGGTCTGCGCGTGCAGGACTTGCTCGACGCCAAGATCTTTCGTCAAAAGCTCGACGTGGTGCTGCAAGAAAAGAATCTCATCCTGACGAAGATTTACAACCGTCCGGCCATCAGCGCAACGACCATCGCCGAGAAGTACCTCGAACAGTACGCGCCGCGTCTGGCCCCGATGATCAGCGACACCGTCGCGGTCGTGCACGACGCGCTCGAGCGAGGCGAGCGACTGCTCTTGGAAGGGGCGCAGGCGACGTTCCTCGATCTCGATCACGGCACCTATCCCTTCGTGACCTCGTCCAATCCCGTCGCCGGTGGCGCGTGCACGGGCTCGGGCCTCGGACCACGTGACCTCACGGACATCGTCGGGATCGCCAAGGCCTACGTGACTCGCGTGGGCGCCGGTCCCTTTCCTACCGAGGTCGACGGCGACATGGGCGAACTGCTCGTCGAGCGTGGCCACGAGTTCGGCACTAACACCGGACGCCGACGACGAGTGGGCTGGTTCGACGCCGTCATGGCCCGTCAGGCCGCGCGCCTCAACTCGCTCACCGAGATAGCCCTCACCAAACTCGACGTCCTCGACACGCTCGACGAGATAAAGGTCTGCGTGGCCTACGAGGCGAACGGGGTTCGTTACGACTACCCGCCCTATCACCAGTCGGTGCTGCACGACGTGACGCCGGTGTACGAAGTACTGCCGGGATGGCTCACCGACATCACCGGTTCCACCGAGTACCAACAGTTGCCCGCGGCCGCGAAGGAGTACGTGAAGTTCCTCGAGAAGACCACCGGCGTCACCATCTCGGTGGTGGGGGTCGGACCGGGCCGAGAGCAGTTCGTTCGACCCTCGTGAGTCGCTGCGTGGTCATTGGTTCGGGCGCTCGCGAACACGCCCTCGCGTGGGCGATCGCCAAATCGGCTCACGTCACCGTGACGCCGGGCAACCCCGGCATCGCCGCCCACGGCATTGCCTGCGTCGAGACGCCGGCGACCGAGTTGGAGGCCGATCTCTTCGTCATCGGCCCGGACCAAGAGGTGGTGGACGGACTGGCGGACGACCTGCGCGCCCAAGGTAAGGCCGTCGTTGGTCCCGGGGCCGACGGGGCTCGGTTGGAAGGGTCCAAGGCCTTCATGAAGGAGTTCCTCGAGAGCGCCGGCGTACCGAGCGCCGCCTTCGGCGTCTTTGACGATGAGGTGCGCGCCGTGGCCTATCTACGGACGATGAAACCGCCGTACGTGGTGAAGACCGACGGGCTCGCGGCCGGCAAAGGTGTACTGGTCACCCACGATCTCGCCGAGGCCGAAGGCGACGTTCGCGAAAAACTGAGCGGTCACGTTTTCGCGGGGGCCGGGCGAACGGTGGTCATCGAAGAGGCTCTCGATGGGCCCGAGTGTTCTTTAATGGTGCTCTGTGACGGCACCCACGTCGTCACGCTGGCGTCCTCCCAGGACTTCAAACGAGTGGGCGACGCGAACCGCGGAGCCAACACGGGCGGGATGGGCGCGTACGCCCCCATGACCTCGATGGACGCGCCACACCTCGAGGAGTTCATGGAGACCATCGTGACCCCGACTCTTCGCGAACTCCAGCGCCGCGACATTGACTACCGTGGCGTGCTCTACGCCGGGATCATGCTGACCACGCAAGGCCCCAAATTGCTCGAGTACAACGCGCGATTCGGCGACCCGGAGACCCAGGTCCTCGTGCCGCTCTACGGTGACGGTCTCTTCCAACTACTCCACGACGTCGCGACGGGCCAACTCGACGCCACCCCGCCGAGAGCGGTCGGCGCCGCGGTCACCGTCGTGCTCGCCGCGCACGGCTACCCCGCGTCACCGCGTCGGGGCGACCTCATCGAAGGCCTCGGCGTCGATGGGCAACTGGCCGAGCAAGTCGACGGGGTCACGGTCTTTCACGCGGGCACCGCCATCAACGACGAGGGCCAGTTCGTGACCAACGGTGGCCGGGTCGTGGCGGTCACGGCCGTTGGTGACACGGTTGCGCAGGCCCGAGGTCGCGCGTACGACGCAGCGTCGCTCATAACCTTTGCGGGGAGGGTGATGCGCACTGACATCGCCCTCGCCCCCCTCTAGAGGAGACCAATGATTCCGAGGTACGCACCCAAGGACGTGGCCGCACTCTTCAGTGATGAACATCGCTTCGAGACGATGCTCGAAGTCGAACTCCTCGCGGCCGAAGGCTTGGCGGAACACGGCGTGGTGGCCCACCGCGACGTCGCGGTCCTACGCCAACGACGACCGGTCATCGACGCGGCGTTCGTCGCGGACGTCGACGCGCGCGAGCAGGTCACCAACCACGACACGGCCGCCTTCGTCGACGTCGTCCAATCGCGCATTGGTATGCCCGAAGGCGCGTGGATTCACTACGGACTCACCTCGTCCGACGTGGTCGATACGGCGCTGTGCTTCACGCTCAGCCAAGCCATGGACATCGTGATCACCGACGCGACGGCGCTGCGCGACGCTCTCACGCGACGCGCGATGGCGACCATCGACGTGCCCGTGACCGGTCGCACGCACGGCGTCCACGCCGAACCCACGACGTACGGCGCGAAGTTCGCGCTCTTTGCGCTCCAAGTGCAACGCGACATCGAGCGAGCCCAGCGAGCGCGCACGTCCATCGCCGTTGGCAAGCTCTCCGGGGCCGTGGGGACCTATTCGAACATCGACCCGGCTATTGAGGCGTACGTGTGCGCTCGCCTCGGCCTCGCGCCGGTACCGGCTACACAAGTGATCGCGCGCGATCGCCACGCCGAACTTCTCTACGCGTGCGCCTCGCTCGGAACGGCCGTGGAACAGTTCGCACTGGAAGTTCGCCACCTCGCGCGCAGCGAGGTGGGCGAGGCCGAAGAGCCCTTCACCGTGGGGCAAAAGGGATCGTCGGCCATGCCGCACAAGCGTAATCCCGTCTTGTCGGAACGTCTGTGCGGACTGGCGCGAGTGCTTCGCGGCTACTTGCAAACGGGGCTCGAGGACGTCGCCCTTTGGCACGAACGCGACATCTCGCATTCCAGCGTGGAGCGCGTGATCCTTCCCGACGCCCTGCAACTGACCGTGTACATGTTGCGAAAGGCCACGGGGCTGGCCGACGGACTCGTCCTTCACCCCGAGCGCGCACTCGAGAACCTGACGGTCGGTTCACTCGGTCTCGTCTTCTCCCAGTCGGTGTTACTGGCCCTCGTCGAATCGGGCGTGGCTCGCGACGATGCTTATCGAGTGGTCCAGAACGCCGCGCGTCGGTCGGTCGACGAGGGCCGAAACTTCCGCGACGTTATCGGGGGCGACGCCGAGGTGACGTTGAACGAGGAGGCGCTCGCGAAGGCCTTTGACACCAATCGACTCTTGGCCCACCGTGGGCGGTTCATCGAGGCCCTGACGTGGCGTCCATGAGCGATCTGGGTCTTCACCACCTCTACTCCGGGAAGGTACGTGACCTCTACGAGGTGGACGACCGCCACCTGCTCATGGTGGCATCGGACCGGATGAGTGCCTTCGACGTGGTGATGGAGGAGACGGTTCCGCAGAAAGGTCGCGTGCTCACGGCCTTCACCGACCATTGGTTGACGACGTTTTCCGACGCGCCCCGGTCACTGATGAGTTGCGACCCAACGATCATTGACCAGACCGTCCCGGGATTCCTGGGCCAGACCGCCTGGCACGGGCGGTCCATGCTCGTGCGAAGGGCCGAGATGTTGTCGCTCGAGTGCATCGTTCGAGGACGTCTGGCCGGACAGGCCTACGACGAGTACGCGACGTGCGGTACCGTCCACGAGATGTCGGTCGCTCCGGGCATGCAGTTGACGGACGCCTTCCCCGAGCCCATGTTCACTCCCTCGACCAAGGCCGCGTCGGGACACGACGTCAATATCAGTAGTGACCGCGCCGCCCTCTTGATCGGTCACGACCGCCTCCAGGCGGCCAGCACCCTGTGCCTTGACCTCTTCACGCGCGCGGCGAGCGCCATGGCCGCGGTCGGCCTCGTACTGGCCGACACCAAATTCGAATTGGGCTACGTCGACGGTGAACTCGTCCTCTGTGACGAGGTACTGACGCCGGACTCCTCGCGGATCTGGCCGGTCGAAGAGGTTCGTTCGGGCGAGACGCCGCCCGCCTTTGATAAGCAACCGTTCCGCGATTGGCTCTCGACGCGACCCTGGGACAAGACGCCGCCGCCCCCGCCGGTTCCCGATGACGTCATCGCTACAACGTCGGCCCGGTACGTCGACGCCTACCAACGGGTGACGGGCCAGTCAATCAACGACTGGTACGGTGCATCGTCATGAACTACTTCGTGATCGTCGACGTGACCTTGCGTCGCGGCATCGCCGACCCCGAAGGCGCCACCATCGAGCGCGCCCTGCCCGCGCTGGGTTTCACTGGCGTGACCAACGTGCACGCCGGCAAGGCCTTTCGATTCGACGTGGAGGCCGAGAGCGAAGGCGCGGCGCTCGAAAAGGCCACGTCACTGGCGCAACGACTGCTCTCCAATCCCGTCATTGAGGACGCGTCAGCACGTTTAGGTGAGCGCTGAGCGTGTCGCGAATCGGCGTGGTTGTCTTTCCCGGCTCGAACTGCGAATACGACGCCGCGGCCGCGGTCGAACAGCTCGGTGATCGGGCGGAATTCGTCTGGCACACTCGCACCGATCTCGAGGGACTCGACGGCGTCATCCTTCCCGGGGGCTTCGCGCACGGTGACTACCTGCGCCCCGGAGCGCTGGCCAGATTCTCGCCCGTCATGGCGGCGGTGGAGCGTTTCGCTCAAGGCGGCGGCTCGGTGCTGGGGATTTGCAACGGCTTTCAGGTCCTGGTCGAGGCGGGCCTGCTGGCCGGTGCGCTGCAAAAGAATCGCGGCTTGACCTTCCTCTGCCAACCAACGACGTTGGTCGTCTCGTCTACCTCGTCGATCTTGACGCGAGGGGCCACGCTCGGCCAAGAGTTGGTCGTGCCGATCAACCACTTCTCGGGTTCCTACACCTGCAGCGACGAGACCTACAACGAACTCAATCGAAATGGGCAGATCGTGCTGCGTTACCTCGAGAACCCGAACGGATCGCGCAACGACATTGCCGCCGTCGCCAACCGACTTGGCAACGTCGTCGGACTGATGCCGCACCCGGAGCGAGCCATGTCGACCTTGCTCGGCAGTGCCGACGGTCGGGTGCTGATGGAGAGCTTCCTCGGTCTCACGGGCGCACCCTCGTTTCTCGCACATTGAGACGTCCACCCTGGCCCGTAGTGTGGTGGCGTGCGTAGCGCCCCCCAGCCCCTCCACCGTGCCCTGGGACTGACCGACACCGAACTCGACATCATCCGCGACGTCTTGGGACGCGAGCCCAACTCCCTGGAATTGGCACTCTACGGCGTGATGTGGAGCGAACACTGTTCCTATAAGTCGTCGCGGATGCACCTTCGCCGACTCCCCACGCACGGTGCCCACGTGCTGGTGGGGCCGGGTGAGAACGCCGGGGTCATTGACGCGGGTGACGGCATTGCGGTGGCGATCCGCATCGAGAGCCACAACCATCCCTCGGCCATCGAGCCCTACCAGGGAGCGGCGACCGGCGTCGGCGGCATTCTGCGCGACGTCTTCACCATGGGCGCGCGACCACTCGCGGTGATGGATCCGCTCTTTTTCGGTGAACTCACCGACGCGCGCCAGCGTTGGCTCGTGGAGGGCGTGGTCTCGGGCATCTCGGGCTACGGCAACTCCGTGGGGGTACCCACCATTGGCGGCGAACTGACCTTCGACGACTGCTACTCGTCGAACCCCTTAGTGAACGTCCTTTGTTGTGGGGCGCTGCCGACCGAGCGACTCGTACTGGGCGTGGCCTCGGGCGTCGGGAACCTCGCGGTGCTGCTCGGCTCCTCCACCGGCCGCGACGGCATTGGTGGCGTCTCGGTGCTGGCCTCGGCCGGGTTCCAAGGTAGCGACGGCGCGGTGTCCCTCGACGACGCCAAACGCCCCAGCGTGCAGGTCGGGGACCCCTACGAGGAGAAACGACTCATCGAGGCCTGTCTCGAACTGCTGGACGAACGTCTGGTCGTCGGCATACAAGACCTGGGCGGCGCCGGCATCGTCTGCGCAACGTGCGAGACGGCCGCGCGCGGTGGCGTGGGCATGGACGTCGACGTGACGGCCATTCCTCTTCGCGAGGAGGGAATGCAGCCTTACGAAATTATGACCTCGGAGAGCCAAGAACGAATGCTCGCCATCATCACCCCCGAGAACTGGGACCTGGTGGCGGCGCTCTGCGCGAAGTGGGAGGTTCGCGCCACGGTGATTGGCCACGTCGTTGAACCCGTCACCGACGACCAAGGCCGCTCGGTGGGCATGTTGCGCATTCGTGATGGTTTCGACGGTGAGATCCTCGCCCAAGTACCGGCCTCGTCGCTCGCCGACGAAGCGCCGCTCTACGACCGGCCGCGGCGCCGACCGGATGACCTCGACGCCATCAACGCGGACGACCCAACCGATGACGAACCGGTCGGCACGCCGAACGACGATCTCTTGGGTCTCTTGATCGACCCGGCGTGGGTCTACCGCCAGTACGACTCGCAGTTGTTCTTGAACACGGTGGTGGGACCGGGCAGCGACGCGGCCCTGCTCCGTCTCGCGGGACCGGGACTTCCAATCTCCGAACGCGGCATCGCCCTTTCGACCGACTCCAACCCGCGCTGGTGCGCCCTCGATCCTCGTGCCGGTACGGCCCTCACGGTCGCCGAGAGCGTGGCCAATCTGGCCTGCGTCGGAGCCACCGCCAAGGCCGTCGTCAACTGTCTCAACTTCGGCAATCCCGAACACCCCGAGGTGATGTGGCAGCTGACCGAGTCGATCGAGGGCATGGCGCTGGCCTGTAGCGCGTTGGACCTTCCGGTCGTGGGCGGCAACGTCTCGCTCTACAACGAGAGCGGTGGCCACGACATTGATCCGACCCCCGTCGTGGGACTACTGGGCGTCGTGGACTCGCTGGTGGCCCCGCCGCCCGGTTGGCAGTGGTGCGAGGGCGACGCCGTGGTCTTGGTGGGTACTCGCCACGCCTCGGGCCCCCAGAAATTTCCCCTCGGGGGGACGCGGTGGGCGACCAAACGGGGCCGCAGGGGCGGTCGGGTGCCCGAATTCGAGGGTGAGGTGCTCGCGAAGGCCATTGCTTTCGTGGCGCGAGAGATCTCGCAGATCTGCGCCGGCGCAGCGAGCGACGTCACCGCCGTCCACGACGTCGGCGGTGGTGGCTTGAGCGTTGCGCTGGCTGAGATGGTGGCCGTCACCGGACTGGGCGCCCAGATTATTGAGCTGGAGCACCACGGTGAACTCTTCGCCGAGTTCCCGGGCCGTTTCGTAATGGCCACGAACGACCTCGTGGCCTTTCGGGCGCGAGCCGACGAAACGGGTGTCCCGGTGGTCGCGCTCGGCATCGTCGGGGGCGACGCGCTGCGCATTGGCGAGACCATCGACGTTGCCGTGGGCGAGGTCTCGTCGCGTCGGCGTGGCGCGCTCGAAGCCTCGCTCGCGTCGCTCGGTTAGCGAACGGCCTTTAGTTCGTCGAGAATCTCGTCGGTCACGCGAAGGTCACCCGAACGGCCAAACCCCAACTGCACGTCGGGCTTGTACGAACCGTGGTAGTCGGAACCTCCGGTAGGGATCATGCCCGCGTCGCGGGTCAGTTTCACCATGAGGGCGCGCGTCGCGGCGTTGGTGCTGCCGTAGTGGGCCTCGATGCCGTGGAAGCCCCGTTCGCGCAACGAGCCCATGACGCCCGGCATGGTCGTCTCGATGGAGGCGTGGCTCAGATCGTCGAGGTAATTGATAAGGGGATGGGCAATCGAGAAGACGGTGCCCGAACCGTGGGCCGCCTGGACGAAGTCCTCGATTTTCATGTTGGTCTTGGACACGTACGCCTTGCCGTCGGCGCCCAACCAGTCGGTGAAGATCCGGTTCCAGGTGTCGTCGCCGCCACGCCCCACGATCTCGGGATGCAGTTCCATCATCGCGCGCGCAAAGTGGGGCCGACCAATGGAGTCGACGTTGCCGGTCATCTCGGCGAGGTAGGTGAGGGTGACATCCTCAAAACCCCTCTCCTGCAAGACGCTCACCAGTCGCTGGTTGCGCTGGTCCCGGTCGTTTCGAAGGATTCGCAGTTTCTCCTGGACCGGGTGGCCGGGGTCGAGGGGCACAAAATAGGCCAGGACGTGGACGTTTCGCGGCCCTGACTGCCCGTGTCGGATCTTGGGGATGGCCGAGTCAAGCAAAGAGACCTCGACGCCGTCGACCAGTTCGATGCCGAACTCGGCGCAGGCCTTGGCCATGGCGTCGTGGCTGAGCGTCGTGTCGTGGTCCGTGAGGGCGATGGCCGATAGTCCCAGATCGCGTGCTTTTTTGGCCAAGGTGATCGGCGTGTCCGAGCCGTCGGAAAAGGTCGAGTGGGTATGGAGATCTATCACCTCAGCATGGTAGTGAGGTCATGGGCCGCCCCGTGATTGTGCGAGAATGTCGTAGTGCCTTCCGCGATGACGATACGTACCGAGAAGAGCGCGTGAAGGAAGCCTGCGGCGTCGTAGGGATCGTCGCAGCGGGCCGGTCGGTCTCACATCTTTGTTACGACGCGCTCTACGCCCTGCAACATCGGGGCCAAGAGTCGGCCGGCATGGCCACCTTCAACAATCAACAGATCACGGTCGTGAAAGACAACGGACTCGTCAGTCACGTCTTCGCCGAGACGACCTTGCGCGCACTGGCCGGGTCGCACATCATTGGTCACACGAGATATTCGACGTCCGGTTCGGCTAACTGGACGGCCGCCCAACCGGTCTATCGATCGGCCGGTTCTTCCGGTTTCGCCATCGCACACAATGGCAACCTCACGAACACCACGGCGCTCGCCGACGAGGCCGGCATTCAGTTCACTTCGATGCTGTCGGACTCCGACCTGGTGGCCGAACTGTTGGCGCGCGAGGTCGACGCCGGCATCTCACTGGCCAAGGCCCTGGGCGTCGTGCTCGCGCGCACGGAAGGCGCCTTCTCGATGGTCATCCTCGAAGCGGGCGAGATCCACGCCGTTCGCGATCCCTACGGCTTTCGTCCGCTCTGTCTCGGCCGTTTCGGCCCCGCCGAACAGCCCGAAGGTTGGATCGTGGCCTCTGAGTCGCCGGCGCTCGACGTCGTCGGCGCCACGTTCGTTCGCGAGATAAATCCCGGCGAGATGGTCTCGATCACGGAGCGCGGTATCTCGTCGGAGCAGTTGCTCGAGCCGGCCGAAGGCAAACAGAAGCTGTGCATCTTTGAGTTCGTGTACTTCGCTCGTCCCGACACCTACCTGATGGGTCACCAAGTCCACACCACTCGTCGCCGCATGGGCGAACTGTTGGCGGCGCAGTCGAACGCGCACGCCGATCTGGTGATGGGCGTACCGGACTCGGGGGTGCCGGCCGCCGAAGGCTTCGCCAAGGCGTCGGGCATTCCCTTTGGCTACGGTCTGGTGAAGAACCGTTACATCGGGCGCACCTTCATCTCGCCCGATCAAGACAAGCGGGCGGCCACGGTTCGGCGCAAGCTCAATCCGCTGCGCGAGAACATTGAGGGCCAGCGTCTGATCGTCGTGGACGACTCGATCGTGCGCGGCACCACGACGCGCGAAATCGTGAAGATGCTTCGCGACGCTGGGGCCAAGGAAGTCCACCTGCGTATTTCGTCACCACCCTTTATGAACCCCTGTTTCTACGGCATCGATACCCCGACCCGGGTCGACTTGCTCGCCGCCAATCACACGACTGCCGAGATGAACGCGTTCATTGGCTCGGACACCTTGGAGTTCATCACCTTGGCGAATCTGCGCTCGGCCATCCAACTCGACGGTGAGTGCTGCGACGCATGCCTCACCGGCTCGTACCCCGCGCCAACACCGGTCGTGTTGGGAACCGCAGGCAGCCGCTGGTGAGTCGACTGCTCGACCAGCCCGACGGCGGGATGACCTACGCCTCGGCCGGCGTTTCGATTGCCGCGGGGGATGAAGCAGTCAATCGAATCAAGAAAGTGGTCGCGAGCACCGCGCGCCCGGGAGTGCTCGGCGGCATTGGGGGATTCGCCGGACTCTTCGCGCTCGACACGTCGAAGTACTCGTCGCCGGTGCTGGTCGCTTCGGCCGACGGGGTCGGCACCAAACTGGAAGTGGCCCGACAGATGGGCCGCTACGACAGCGTCGGCATCGATCTCGTGGCCATGCTCGTGGACGATCTGGCCTGTGTCGGCGCCGAGCCACTCTTTCTGCTCGATTACGTCGCGGTGGGTGCCCTCGATCCGGCGCGCCTCGAGGAGTTGGTTCGGGGCATCGCCGAAGGTTGTCGCTTGGCCAACACCGCGCTGCTGGGCGGTGAAACGGCCGAACACGGCGGCGTCATGGCCCCCGACGACCTGGACGTGGCCGGATTCGCCGTGGGCGTGATCGAGCGAGGACACGAGCTCGGTCCCGACCGAGTGCGCAGCGGTGACGTCTTGATCGGACTGGCGTCGCCGGGACTTCGCTCGAACGGCTATTCGCTGGCTCGGCGCGTCCTCGTGGAACGTCCCGACGATCTCAGGGGACCGGCCTGGGACGGCGCGGCGCGCTCGCTCGGTGAGGAACTGCTCGTCCCTTCGGTGATCTACGCACCGACCATCACGTCGCTACAGCGTCAATTGGGCGACGACGTGCACGCCGTCGCCCACATCACCGGTGGGGGCATCATGGGCAATGTGGTGCGACTACTACCCGCCGACCTTGACGCAGTCATCGCCATGGACAGTTTCGAGACGCCCCGGATCTTCTTCGAGATTCAGCGCCGGGGTCGCGTCAGTGCCCACGAGATGGTGAACGTCTTTAACTGTGGCGTCGGCATGGTTGTCGCGGTCGAGCCGTCGTCGTGCGACGCCGCCCTCGAAGTCGTCGCCTCCTTGAGCGGCCAGGCCTTCGTAATTGGCGCGGTGAGCGCGGGTTCGAGAACGGTAGTCCTCACGTGAGCGACGCGCGAGCCCGGGTTCTACAGCACCTTCTCGACTACTCCGTGCGGCGAGGGGACTTCGTGTTGAAGTCGGGACGCACGTCCTCGTGGTTCATTGATTCCAAGAAAACCATTGGCGAACCGGCCGTGATGACCGACCTCGCCGACTTAATGCTGGCCAAAATCCCGAGCGACGCCACGGCCATTGGCGGGCTCACCATGGGGGCCGACGGGGTTGCGTTCATTACCGCGGGCGTTGCCGCGACCCGCGGTCGTCATTTGCGGGGCTTCAGCGTTCGAAAAGAAGTGAAGGATCACGGCGCGGGTGGTCGAATCGCCGGTGCCCTCGAGCCCGGTGACCGAGTGGTCATCACCGAAGACACCGTGACGCGCGGCACCAGTCTGCTGGAAGCCGCCCACGTCGTGCACGAGTACGGCGCCACGGTCGTGTTACTGCTGGCGGTGGTCGACCGCGGCGGCACGGTGGGTGACATGGCGGCGAAGGAAGGACTCACCTTCGACGCGCTCTTTTGTGCACCCGATCTCGGTTTCTCCTACGAAGGCGCCTGACGCCACGGCGTCACCGCGCGAGTACGTCGAGCACTCGGCCGCGCCACGCCAGGCGTTGGGGTGACCGCTCCTCGGGAGTGTGCCCGAAGCGCAGCACGAGCGCGTCGAGCGCCGGCACGACGTTGATCATCTGGCCTTCGTAGCCGTTGGCCCAGTAGGTTCCGTACTCGTCACCGCTCACCCACCACTTCCACGAGTAGAAGTTCCCGCTCTCCTCTTCGACGCTGAGCGGCACCTGGGCCGTGGCGGCCCACTCGCGCGAGAGGAGCTGGGCTCCTTCCCACTCGCCCCCGCGCAAATAGAGCAGGCCGAATCGGGCGAAGTCGAGCGCCGTGGCGTGGACGAAACTTGACGCGACGAACACGCCGCGTGCGTCCATGGTCGCGACGGCGCTCGTCATGCCGAGAGGGCCGAACAGCCGGGTGCGAAGTGCTTCGTGGTACTGGTCGCCGTAGCCCACCAGGTCGGCCACGATGCGGCTCAGAATGTTCGTGGTACCGCTCGAATAGTTGTAGAACGTACCGGGCTCGTGGGCGAGCGACAGTCGGGCGGCGAAGGCCGCCATATCGTCTTTGCCCTCGCCGTAGAGCATCTCGATCACGTGGCTGGTCTGACCGATCTCGTACTGCTCGATGAAGGCCAGTCCGTCGCGCATGGCCAGGAGGTCACCGATCCGAATCTGGTGGCGTGGGTCACGGGGATCGCTCCACTCCGGTACCGGCGCCAGGACGTCGGGATGGAGACGTCCCTCGTCGACCAAGGTTCCCACGAGAGCGTGCAGCATCGACTTGGCCATCGACCACGAAAGTAGGGGGCTCTGCGCGGTTATGGGTTCGGCCGGCCGGTCGAAGTACACCTGTTCGCCGCCGTAGCGCTCGACGAGCACCCGGCCCCCTTGCACCACCACGACGGCGTTGGTGACGCCCAGTTCCTCGTCGGTGAACATCTCGTCGACCACGCGCAGGAGTTCCTCTTGGTGGGGCGACTCGCCGCGCGGCCACTGCGTCGTCGGCCAGGCCACCCCTTCTGGTTGCGGGGCAAAACTCGGTCGCACCTCCGGCAGTTCCGTCATGGTCCTCCACTTCCCCGGGGGAACGTTGGCACGGTCCAACCTGTCACACCCGCTCGGTACGTTACGTCAATGACCATCACCAGCGAGAGCGAAGTTGAGCAATATTTTTACCGCTCCACGAGTGCCTCGAGTGCGCATCGCAAGCGCGTCAGTGCCTACTTCGTGCAACGAGTCGTGGGGTCCACGGTGGTGGCGCGCATTGAGTCCCTCGGACTGGTGCACCCGTCAATTGGTGAAGAGCAACTGGCCATCCAACGTCTGCGACGAAATCTGGTGGTGGCGGGCACGTGGCAACCCACGGCCAGTCGACACCACGCGCGCATTCGCGTCGCCCCAGCGACCTTGACGCAACACGTCGCCCCACGGAGTTCTTGACGAGTCCGTGGGGCGACGTTGGTGGTGGTCGAGACCGGCGTCGATCCGGTGACCTCACGCTTTTCAGGCGCGCGCTCTACCGACTGAGCTACTCGACCTCCTCGTCACCCTTGCGGGTGTCGAGCGGACCTGACGGGATTTGAACCCGCGACCTCCGCCTTGA
>JANXXO010000034.1 GCA_025350565.1 Acidimicrobiaceae bacterium | reverse complement strand
TCGAAATGTTGGTCATTGACCGGGGACCGGGAATGGATCAACATCAACGCGAGGTTGTACTGGCGCCGTTCGATCGATTGCGGGGCGAACAACTGACCGCCGGTCTCAATCTGACCGTCGCGTCGGGATTCGCGCGGCTCCTCGGAGGGCGCCTGCACTTCGAGGATACGCCCGGGGGTGGGCTCACCGTGGCGGTTGAGCTGCCTCTCGACCTCGCGTAGCTTCGCTACGGCGACCGTCGACGCACCGTGGTCCGGCGACCGATGGTTAGCCTCGTAGTGGTGCGCCGTAACCCCTCTCCGACCACGTTGACGTTGCGGTCGATCCGCTCGTTGACGTCCCTTCGGTCCGTCCCGCGTCACGCTTCGCCCCAACTTCGCTTGTCGGGTCGCGCGGCTTTTTGTCTGGCCACGCCATTGATCATGGGGCTGCTCGTCGGGCAGCGATCGTACGGCACCCTCGTGGCCCTCGGGGCACTTTGGGCCGTGAGTCAGGACGGACTGGACCGTTGGCGCAATCGAGCACCGCGCATGCTCGGGGTGGCGTTCGCGGGAGGGCCGGGCATCGGGATCGGCGCCTTTTTCGTCAGCCACATTGGCGCAACCTGGGCGCTGGTCCTCCTCTTCGGCGCCGTGGCCGTCGTAGCTGGTCTCATCGAAGCCTCACTGTGGGCGACCCAGGGCATGTACCTACTCCTCGGGGCCATCCTCGGCGGGGGCCTGCGATTCACGGGGCACATCGGACAAGCGGCGCTCTGCGTCGGCGTCGGTGCCTTATTCGTCTACTTCGTCGCGGCCCTCACGGATCGGCGGAGTCGACGCGCCGATCAGCGAATCTGTATCGCGAACGCCTTTGACGCGCTGGCCCAGATCCTCGAGGCGATCGATTCCGAAGCCCTCAACCACGCTCGGAGTCGGGCCGTGGTCATCATCGACGCTGCCCAAGATGTCGTCGGGACCAAGCGATTGCCGAGCGATGACGAAGGCGTGGCCATCCATCAATGCTTCATCGTGGCGCTCCAACTCGGCGAGCTCGGTTCCTACCTCGTGAGCAAGGGTGAGCGCGTTGAGGGAGCCGTGACCACGGCCTTGCACGAGGTCGCGCGGAGCGTTCGCGAAAGGTCGAGCATTAACGCCGTGGCGCAGCTGAACGGCCTGGCCGATCGCTTCACCGCGTCACTGACGACCGAGTCGCGTCAACTCATCGCGTCAGCCTTGCGCTGTCCCGATCGCGCCACGCTGGTGGCCAACGTTCCCTTTCGTTCCACCATCCATCGTCTGCCGATGTGGGACCGGCTGCGCTTCGCGGTGCTCCTCGCCGGCGCGATCGTGGTCGCCACCCTCATTGCCCACGCCATTGATGGTCCGAGGGGCTACTGGCTACCCACCACCGTGGCCTTTATCTTTCGCCCGGACCTCGGTCCCGTGATGCGCCGCGCCATTTCGCGAATCGTCGGCACACTGGCGGGCGTCGGCATCGCCGCCCTGATCGCGTGGGCCGGTAATCAGCAAGTGTCGCTGATCGTGCTCTGCTGTGCCATGGCGGCTGCGGTGCCGTGGGCCGCGCAACGAAGCCACGCGCTGACCGTCATGGTCTTTACTCCTATCATCTTCGTCTTCATCGGCGTACTCGGTCCTGATCAGAGCCTCTTCGGGCCGCGCATTATCGATACCGCGATTGGCGCTGCGTTAGTGCTCAGCATTGACTACGCGCTGTGGTTGCACGCCCCGTCACTCCGTCCGCGCCAACAGCTCGAACAGGTTGGGCTGGCCACGCGCAGCTACGAAGCAACGACCTGGAGAAGCGATCCCGTTACTCGACACTCCCGGCGGCGTAACGCGCTGCGCGCCGTGACGCGTGCGCGAAGCGCTATCCGACTCGCCTCCGTTGAGCCGCACCTTTTCCACGAGACCGGGGCGAGGTACCTCTCGCAGTTGAACGAGTACATCGAGGCCATCGATGAGCACACCGTGCAACTCATTGAGAGCCGTGGCACCCTGCCCGACTAACTGGGACGAAACCGGGTGGTTAGAAAAAACTAATGAGGTCGACCCGCTCCATGATCTCTGGGGTGAGAAGGGGCATGACGTCGAGGGCGGTCATGTTCTCTCGCACTTGTTGGGCCGACGAGGCGCCGGTGATAACCGTGGACACGTGCGGATTCTTCGCGCACCACGCCAGCGCGAACTGCGCGAGGGTGACGTCGAGTTCGTCGGCGATGACCTTTAGGTCGGCAACCTTCTTATTGCGGTCCTGGTCCGTGAGCATGCCTTTCAACCATTCGTAGCCGGGAAGTGAGGCGCGAGAACCGGCCGGCACGCCGTTAAGGTATTTTCCCGTGAGCAGTCCGGAGGCCAGGGGCGACCAGATGGTGGTACCCAGGCCAATGTCGTCGTAAAGACGTCGGTACTCCTTCTCCACGCGGTCCCGGTGAAAGATGTTGTACTCGGGCTGTTCCATGAGCGGCTTGTGCAGGTGGTGGCGGTCCGCGATGTCCCAGGCGGCGCGAATTTCATCGGCGCTCCATTCGGAGGTGCCCCAGTAGAGCGCCTTTCCCTGCGTGATCATGTCGCTCATCGCCCACACGGTCTCCTCGATGGGCGTTTTCCGGTCCGCCCGATGGCAGAAAACGAGATCGACGAAGTCGAGACCGAGACGCTCCAAGGATCCGTCGATGGCCTGCGAGAGGTACTTGCGGTTCAACGTATTGCGCATGTTGGGCACGTCATAGAGTCCCCAGAACAGTTTGGTCGAGACGACGTACTCGTGGCGTTTCCAGCCGAGTTCACGAAAGGCCTCGCCCATGACGCTTTCCGAGCGCCCGGCTTCGTAGCCCTCGGCGTTGTCAAAGAAGTTGACGCCCGCCTCTTTGGCGGTCGCCAAGCATTCGGCCGCCTGTTGACCCGTGGCGATCTGGTCCTCTTTGGCGAAGGTTACCCAACTCCCGAAGGACAAGACACTGACCTGCAGGCCCGATCGGCCCAGACGGCGATATTCCATTTCGGCCATGATTTCTCCTTTAGGTGATGCGAACGAAAGTGGTGGCTACTCGGCCGTGGGTTTCAGGGGAACGTCGGGCCACGCTTCGAAGGATACCGGCGCGCTCGCGCAAGGACGCTTCACCAACATGACGACACCCGCGACGGTGGCAGCGACCACGATCAGAAAGGTGACCTTCAGAAGTGCTCGGAGTACGCCCATGACCTTCGAGGTTAGCGGCGGGGCGAGGAGGGTCGAGTGGAGTTGCCACCCCGCCACCGATTGCGGTGATGGGGCCCGCGTCCGCTGACACTTCGCGCTGGACAGCGGACACTTTCGCGGTAGAATGGGTGCATGACCATTGGCCAAAACGAACAGCTGCTTCGATAGGGTGAGCTCCCGCTCGCCCTGACCCCCGCTGAGGCGGGGGTTTTTTGTTTCTCGTTCGGCCACGAAAGGAGGATCCGGTGCACGACCAGCAAAGGCCCAGTCCCATGGCCTTCGACAAGTACCGCTCCACTGTCCCCGTGGAGTTGCCCGATCGAACGTGGCCGAACAATCGGCTGACCAAGGCACCTCGTTGGTGCAGCGTCGACCTTCGTGATGGCAATCAAGCCCTCATTGACCCCATGGACCTCGACCGCAAGAACGCCATGTTCGCTCAGGTGGTTGCGATGGGTTTCAAGGAGATCGAAGTCGGCTTTCCTTCCGCGAGCCAGCCAGACTTCGACTTCGTTCGACACATCATCGAGAACGACCTCATTCCCGATGACGTCACGATTCAGGTCCTCACCCAGTGTCGCGAAGACCTCATTCGCCGGACCTACGAGTCGATCCACGGCGCCAAACGCGTCATTATCCATTTTTATAACTCAGTGTCGACGCTGCAGCGTCGAGTGGTATTCAATCTGGACCGGGAGGGAATCAAGAAGATCGCCACCGATGCCGCGGCCTACTGTTTGACGCTCGAAGACACGTCGCCCGCGACGGACTTCTTCTACGAGTACTCGCCCGAAAGTTTTACGGGAACCGAATTGGACTACGCCCTCGAAGTTTGCGACGCGGTCATTGGGGTGATCGACCCGACGCCCAGTCACCCCTTGATCTTGAACCTCCCGGCGACCGTCGAGATGTACACGCCCAACCTGTACGCCGACGCCATTGAGTGGTTCTTGCGCCACGTGCAGCGACGCGACTGCGTCGTACTCTCCCTTCACCCCCACAATGACCGAGGCACCGGGGTGGCCGCGGCCGAGTTGGGCGTGCTGGCCGGGGCCGACCGCGTCGAGGGGACACTTTTTGGCAACGGTGAACGAACGGGCAACGTCGACGTGGTCAATCTCGCGCTCAATCTCTTCTCCCAGGGCGTCGACCCCGAGCTGGATATTCGCGACATTGATAAGGCCCGCCACGTGGCCGAGTACGCCAATCGATTGCCGGTGCACATGCGCCACCCTTACGTGGGTGAACTCGTCTACACGGCGTTTTCGGGATCCCACCAAGACGCCATCAAGAAGGGGATGTTGGCCATAGGCGACTCCTACGATGAGTGGGCCGTGCCGTACCTACCAATTGATCCCAAACACACTGGTCGTACCTACGAAGCCATCATTCGCGTCAACTCGCAATCGGGCAAGGGCGGCGTCGCCTACCTGCTCAGTGCGGAACACGGTCTGGACCTGCCGCGGGCCATGCAGGTCGAGTTCTCGAAGCAAGTCCAGGAACGAACCGAAGCATCAGGCACCGAGATCTCACCCGCCGAGATATGGGACGTCTTCACCACCACGTACCAGCCCGACAACCCAACGATCCAACTGCTCTCGAGTGAGGTGTCGGCCGATCAACAGAGCACACGGATTTTTGCGCAACTAGTCGTGAACGGGCGTCATCTCACGGTGAAGGGCGAGGGCAACGGTCCCATCGACGCGTTGATGAGCGGACTGCGCTCAGAGATGGACGTGCGTTTCAAAGTTCGCGACTACTCGGAGCACGCCTTGACGTCGGGTTCCGAAGCGTCGGCCGTGGCGTACGTCGAAGCCGAGGGCGACGACGGCACCACGTGGTGGGGCGTCGGCATGAGTTCGTCGATTCTCGACGCGTCGCTCGAAGCCGTCATATCGGCCGCCAATCGCCGAAGGTAGCAGCGCTCGCCGGTAAACATGGCGAATGAGTTATCACGTTTTCACGGGGGAAATCGGGTAACTCGCGGTGTGCAGTGGGGTCGTGGGGACCGCCACGCAGTTACGACGTGTGGCGATCGGGGGGATCGAAGGCGTCTCGCTCGCGACCTGGGTCCTCTTCGCCTATATGGGCTGCGTCTGGATTACCTACGGCGTGGCGACACGGTCACTCGAAGTGGTACTGGGCGGCGCGTTGATCTTGCCCATGCAACTCGCCATCCTCGTGCGACTCCAACCGTGGCGGCGCGTCGCGGTACCGCTGCGTGCACTGGGCTACTTCGTCCTGTGCTGCGTCGTGTCGGCGCTGCTCTGGGGCTGGGCTGGGGGCGTTCTGGGCACGGGCGTGGCGATGACGATCAATCGGGCGCCCCAACTCATCGAACTCGTGCGCCACGCCGACGCCCGCGGCGTTTCGTCCGCCTCGTGGTTCAACGGCGCCTTCGGTTGCACCCTCTGGATGCTGTATTACACCGGCGCGCACCTTTGGGCCGCCCTCACCGCGTTCGCTGGTCTCGCCAATTTGGTCATTGGTCTGCTCGCGACGTGGCGTCACGCGCAAGCCCGCGAGCACCTCATCCTTCGAGAAGCGTTCGCGACCTCACGACGGAATCGTGGCGACGCCGGGTATCGTTGTTCGACCTACGTACGCAGCACGACGTTGATGGGATCATCACCGTTCAGCATTCGGTCGATCTGCACGCGCACCAATCGCGACATTCGAGGGAGCGCGGCCGCCGTTGCCCCGCCGACGTGGGGGGAAATCAAGACGTTCGAGAGGGCGAAGAGGGGATGGCCATCGGGCAACGGCTCGGGGTCGGTGACGTCAAGGGCGAGTCGCAATCGCCCACTCGTGGCGTGCGCCAGCAGCGCTTCGGAATCGGCGACCGGGCCTCGGGCCACGTTCACCAGCAGTGTCCCATCTCGCATGAGCGAGAGGAAGTCGTCGTCGATGAGACGGGTTGTCAACGGCGTCAGCGGTACGCATACGACCACGACGTCCGCACTCGGAAGAAGATCACGCAGTGACGTGAAGGCAAAAATGGTGCCACGTTCGTCGATGCGCTCCGTTCGTGCCACGCGCAGCACTTTCGTCTCGAAAGGGAGCACCCGTCGTTCGATCGCCTGGCCAATGCCGCCGTAACCAACAATTAGCACCGTGTGGTCGGCGAGGCCCGGGTGCCAACGGGGCGACCACTGACCGTGTTGCGCGGCGCGAACGAAGTCGGGGATACCGCGCTGCGAAGCCAAGATGAGCGACATCACCAGTTCGCTCGTCGCCGTTTCGTGCACCGAGGCGGCGTTGGCGAAGACCATGTTCGGAGGCAGCGCGTCCTTCACCCCGTCGTACCCGTTGGAGAGTCCTTGCACTAACCGAACGCGCACTCCCGCTAAGTGCCGAAGGGCGTTCGTGGTGCCCATGTACGGCGCCACCACGATGTCGAGTGGATTCGAAGGCGCCGGGCCGTCCATGACCCAATCGAGCACGTCGACGGCGCGCGGAACCTCGCCGAGCGCCTCGCGCATCGCCCGGTTGGGCACGGTAATGGTGAGTCGATCGGTCACGGTCGCTCCTACGTAAACAGGCTGGCGTAGGCGTTGATGGCGGGCTTCCCTCCCAGGTGGGCGTAGAGGACATGTGCCTCGGGAGGAATCTCACGCTCACGCACCATGTGAATCAAGCCCGCGAGGGATTTCCCCTCGTAAACCGGGTCGGTAATCATG
Source organism: Acidimicrobiaceae bacterium (assembly GCA_025350565.1). Classification (GTDB taxonomy): domain Bacteria; phylum Actinomycetota; class Acidimicrobiia; order Acidimicrobiales; family RAAP-2; genus RAAP-2. The sequence continues at coordinate 135,633 of JANXXO010000034.1, read as the reverse complement.
CCCTCCAGTGAGGCCCCGAGTCGCATCGCCGCGAGGGTGTGCTCGTCGGGAATGCCGTACGTGCCGGCGTGAAAACGATCATCGAGAATTATCTCCTCGTCGGTGATGGCCCTCGTCACGCCAATAAGTTCGGCCGTCTGACGGGCGATGCGAGCGACCTGCTGTCTCGTCGCATCCGGCTTCGCCGATCCATCGATGCCGATGACGATGTGGTCGAGGTCGTGTTGGGCGAAGCCGGCAATCATGCCGGCCTGGGTTGAACCGGTGACCGCGCAGACGACGACGTAATCGAAGTGCACCCCGAGGGACTCCTCCTGTTGTTCCACTTCCAGCGACCACCCGGCAAAACCGAGCCCTCCGAGTGGGTGGTCCGACGCGCCAGCGGGTATGGCGTAGGGCTTGCCGCCGTGGTCTTCAATCTCGCGAATCGCTTGCTCCCAGCTCTCCTTGAATCCAATGCCGAATCCCGCGTTCACCAACCGCACGTCTGCCCCCATCAGTCGGCTGAGCAATATGTTGCCCACTCGGTCGTAGGTCAAGTCGGGCCAGTTAACCCAGCTCTCTTGGATGAGGACGCACTTCATGCCCGTTTTCGCCGCCACCGCCGCCACTTGGCGGGTGTGATTCGACTGCACGCCACCAATGGAGACCAGGGTGTCGCATCCTTTCGCCAGCGCGTCGGCCACCAGGTACTCGAGTTTTCGGACCTTATTGCCCCCGAACGCCAGGCCGGAATTCACGTCGTCGCGCTTCGCCCACACGGTGGCGCCTTCCAAGTACTCCGTCAACCGGTCCAGGCGGTGAACGGGCGAGGGCCCGAAGAGCAAGGGGTAACGAACGAACGATTCCAACGACATACTGCCTCCCAGCGACGAGCACGTAGCGGTTGCGTGATCTGCCCCATTTAACTCGTCGAATGCAGCGACGGCAATCGTCGTCGTAGTGCCGGTCGTGGTGCTTGGGGCACTCGCCAAATAGAACACACGCTCTTACGGCGCGTGGCAAGCCTCGCGTCGTCGATCTTGCGAGAGAGTTTGGGCATGCAGTGCGAACATCCTGTCGTCCACGTGATGCTCGCGCCGAGCGCGTTGATGATCTGCGTATCCGATACCAGACCGTCCAGCATTCGGCATCGGTATTTCGCGTAGGGACACCCTTCCAAATGCAACATCCCGCGTTTGCCGTGTCCGCTCCTAGGAGAAACTTCATGTCACCCTCCCTCGTTGACGAGGGTGACGTGGCGTCAACATTCGCTCCCCGGGACGATCTCGCGACGCCCGAGGCCCGCACTCCGACGCAGCCCCCACTCGCAAGGTCCCATTGATTGACGGACCACTTTCGTGGCGCCGGTTTTCGTCTCGGTTCCGCCGTGCCCTTTGGGCCGGCACCCCGTGGCAGTTGTCACAGTTCTTACGCCCCCGTTATCCGGTCTCCGCTTCGCGGTTGTTAGCGTGCAAGCATGGCTGCGGTCCGACGTCGTAACCGTACCTCGGGCCGCAACGGACTGCGCCTGCTCGCGGGCACGGTCCTGGTGCTCGCCTCCTCGTTGAGCGCCATCTCAGTGCTCGCTGCATCGAAGCAGAAGGCGACCGCGAACTCGAACGTTTCGTTGCCGGTGCCGCGGCCACTGAAGCCCTTTCGATCGGCGAGGTCGTCGGTCGAGGGACTATGGCGCGCGGTCGGACGCCCGGTCGACGGGAGGCGCACCATCTATGAAACCTCGTTGGTTCCCCCGGGCGGCTCGGCCACCGTCGGAGTCGCCTGGATGGACACGCGGCTGCTGAGTGCCCGGCTCTACTCCGGATCATTGAGCCCGGGAAAAGGGCCCTATCACTTCACGTCCCCGATCCAACCGGCCTACGCGAGGACGTTGGTGGCTGCGTTCAACGGCGGTTTCATTATGGACGCGGCCAAGGGCGGCTATTACACCGAGCGTCGAATGGTCTACCCGCTTCGAGCGGGAGCCGCCTCGTTCGTCATTTACTCGAACGGCAGTGTCAACCTTGGCTCGTGGGGCGACGACGTTGCCATGACGTCCCACGTCGTCAGTGTGCGCCAGAACCTCGTGCCGATGGTGGCGAACGGACGCATTACCCCGGCGGCGACGGGCGATTGGCGGGCCTGGGGTGCGACCTGTGGCCTCTACTCGTGCGCGAAGTCGGCTCCCGGCATCGAATATCAGTGGCGCTCGGGTGTGGGTATCACCGCGAACGGTGCGTTGGTCTACGTGACCGGTCCTTCACTGAGCCCCTTCCAACTAGCCCACCTGCTCGTGCGCGCGCGCGCCGTGCGCGGTATGCAACTCGACATCAATCCGAATTGGCCCGACTTTGCCACCTACAATCCGCCCACGGCACGCGGATTCGCCGCGCCCACGAACGGGAGCAAGCTCTTGGCCTCGACCGTGCAAGGGCCTTGGACCTTCTTCAATCCGATTTGGGCTCGCGATTTCATCACCATGTCCGCTCGCGCGCCGTTCTAAGTTCTGAATTTTAAGTTTTGTCAACGTCGGTGTTCGCGAGTGGGGTGAGGAGGAGAGTGGAGACTGAGCCCGCCCCGATGATTGCCCGACTCAATTGGACCTTCGTCTGGTTCTCCATGGTCGTCGTGGGGACCCGCGCGTACGAGTCGTGGAGCGTCTGGTCGGGCTTCAATCTGGTCGGACCACTGCTCACCTTGATGGGGCTCGCCGGCGTGGTGGGGGTGTGGTTAGTCCCCGACAAACATGGCGTGGCCCTGGAACACGTCTCCTTCGGTGCCGCGATTCTCGCCGTGCTCTTGGAGAACGGTCCGGTGTTGGCGACGTCTCGGTACTTCAACACCGATTCAGCGGCCTTCAATCAACGGGCCACCGAACTGCTCTTGAAGGGGCACGATCCCTATCAGGCGATATTCACCCGGGGTCAACTCTTGTTGCATCACGCCAACAGCTACTGGACCTACACGATGGGTGGCGGCCACGTGGCCCGATTGTCCTACCCGGCCGGCTCCTTCCTCTTCCAAGCTCCCCTACAGTTGCTCGGCCTGCATCATTTGGGAACCAACTGGCTCGATCTCGTGGCGTGGATAGGTGCCGCGGTGATCTTGTACCTGGTGTCGCCACCGTCCGCGAAGTGGCTCTCACCGTTGCTCTTGCTGGCCTCGATGTTTACCTTTATGTTCACCTTCGGGGGAACCGATGGGCTCTTCGTCCCCTTCATGATGCTCGCCGTCTGGCGTTGGGACGATTTTGTGAAACCAACGATCTCTCGATGGGCGACGTGGCTCGGGCCGGTGTCCTTAGGCATTGCCTGCTCCATTAAGCAGACCCCGTGGTTTATCGTGCCCTTCCTCGTGGTGGGCATCTACCGCGAAGCGCTTTATCATGACGTACCTGTCGCGCGCACGGTGGCGCGATACGGCGCGGCGGTCGTCGCGACATTTCTGGCCATCAACGTGCCATTCATTGTGTGGTCGCCCGGCGCGTGGTGGCGAGGCGTCCTCTTGCCGATGACCCAACCGCTCGTGCCCGACGGTCAAGGTCTCGTCTCGATCGTCACGCACGGCTTCGTGCACGTGGTCCACCCGTTCGATCTGCAACTGGCCAGTTTCCTCGTCATGATCGCCCTCTTATTCGCGTTGTACTACTGGTATCCCTTACTCAAGCGGTCGTGGATGTTCGCCATTCCCCTCATCTTGTTCTTGCCCAGTCGGAGCCTCTCGAGCTATCTGGTGGATTTCATTCCCGCGGCGTTCGTGATGGTCGTGACGACGCGTCGAGTCCCGGAGAGTCGTGAGACGATGGGCTCGCCGGCAGCGCGCCGCTCGGCGCTCGGTGTTCCGGTCGCCCTCGCGATGATCATGATCATCGTCGCGTTTTCGTCCGCACCCCTGGGCGTCCGGCTCGACCACTACGCACCGTCGGCGGACATGGTCTGTATGGGCGATATTCAACTCACCCTGGCGAACCACACCGCGTCGCCCGTCGTGCCGCACGTCATGGTGCTCGTCGGCTCGGACCATCCCGTTGGATTCTGGACGCCCGTCGGTACGCCAGGACCACTGACGATTGGGGCGCACGCGCACGAAACGGTGACCTTCCAACCTCCTAGCTGCGTGGGGACCCCCAGGTTCCGCCAAAGTTGGATGGTCTACGTGATGACCAATTCGCCCAGGGCCTTGGCCGCGACACCGGTGCTCACGTGGCGGTACGGCGATCGAGATTGATTGACGACTCCCGTGGTCAGCCCTTGGGCGCACGGACGATCAGCGAAGTTTCGCGACCTCCGCGAAGCGAAAGCACGTGGGGTGGTGGTCGTTGACCAGTCCGGCCGCTTGCATGAGTGAATAACACGTGGTTGGTCCCACGAACCCGAATCCGAGTCTCTTCAAGTCCTTGCTCATCAGGGTCGATTCGGGAGTCGACGCCGGCAGGTGGTCATCGTGCGCCCAATCGCGCCGCAGCGGTTCGCCGTCGACGAAGGACCACAAGGTCGCATCGAAGGTACGCCCCGCCGCGTAGAGCGCCAACAGAGCCCGGGCGTTGTTGATGGTCGACTGAATCTTGGCGCGATGGCGAACGATGCCCGCGTCGAGGATCAACGCTTCGACGTCTCGGTCCGTGAACATCGCCACCAGTTCGGGATCGAAGTTCGCAAAGACGCGACGATAACCCTCGCGCTTACGAAGTACGGTGAGCCAACTCAGTCCTGATTGGGCGCCTTCGAGAGTGAGGAGTTCGAAGAGGGCCGCGTCACTATGTTGCGGCACGCCCCACTCTTCGTCGTGATACCACGCCTCGGCCCCTTCAGCCCACGAACATCGCATGGAGACACCGTAACAATCGCGACGTGTTGAGGCGGCGAGTTCGCCGCGAACTCAACGGTGGCGCTTCGACCAATTCCGATCTCGCCGGTACAGCGTCGGGAACTGGCCGCGTCGATGCGCGTAGAGTGACTGCACCTCGGAGCGAGGCTCAAAGGTATGACCAGGCGGGCGAAGGGCCGCGACCTCATCGAGGCGGTGACTCTCGAGCGTCACGCCGGCCATCAGGGCCGCACCGCGAAGTTGCGCGACCATTGGTTGGGGTACCTGTTCGACGGTGCGCTGGAGGGTGTCAGCAAAAATCTGGCACCACTCACTGGATTGGGCTCCGCCGCCCAACAGGCGAAGTGGAGTGAGCGTGTGGCCCGTGAACTTCTCCACGTAGCCGAGTAACCACGCGCTGTTCGAGGCCACGCCCTCGAGGACCGCTCGTATGAGATCGGCGGTGGTGGTGGTGATCGAGAGATTGGTGAAGCCGCCTCGCAGAAAGTGGTTGCCGACCGGTGAACGCTCGCCGGCGAGCCACGGCGTGAACAGCACCCCCCGGGCGCCGGGCGGCGACGTCATGGCCAACGCCGTCATCTCGGGGTAACTGAGTGTCGCACCGGTGCCCGACAAGACACCGCGCAACCATTCGAGGGCTTTGGCCCCCGTCTCTTGGTTGTCAATGACCAAGTAGGCATCGTTGGTGAGCCCCGGAATCGTGGCAATCGAATGATTGATGTCCGTCTTTTTCTTGGGCACCGGACAGCTAATCCACGACGTTGTCGACAAGGCGAGGTGGGTGTCGTACATGTCCGTGGCGCCGGAACCCAACGTGGCCGCGTGTAGGTCGGGCATGCCGGTGATGACCACGGTCGCGGTCGAGAGGCCGAGTGACGACGCAACGGCGGACGTGACGTTGCCCACCACGGCGCCCATGGGCACTAACGGCGGGAGACGCGCCTTATCGATGCCGACCATTCTCAGCAGTTGTTCGTCGTAGTCGTAGTGCGTGAGAGTGCGATTGTCGGTCAACCACATGGCAAGTCGGGAAGCGTGCGTGGCGGAGGCGACGCCGGTGAAGCGCATTGTGAGGTAATCAATTGGTTCCATCAACCACCGCGTCCTCGCCAGCAGGTCCGGCTCGCACTTCATCAGGAAGAGAATCTGTCCGATGGGGTCGGCTCCCGACGTGGAGGGTCCTCCTCCGGATTTCCTGATGAAAGGGAGTATCTTGCGCGGGTTGTAGCCCTGGATGGGGCCGCCAATCGCCGCGCGACTGTAAACACCGCCTCGAGTGTCTTGCCACATGAGACACGGCCCCGTAGGAATTCCGTTGGCGTCCACGGGAACGGTCGATGCGTACTGGCCGGTGACCGCGACGGCGCTGATGCGCTCTTTGGTGACGCCGGGTAGAGCCAGCAGTCGCCTCGTGGTCTCGGTAATGAGGGTCCACCATCGTTCGGGGTCTTGGGTCGCTCCGCCGTCGTCGGTAAAGGTCGTCGCTACGGGGTGAAGCTCGTACTCGAACACCTCGCCACCCAAGGAGACGAGTCCGATCTTAGGACCACCGGTACCGAGATCGATACAGAGGCAGAGATCGTTCACAACGAGGGAATCGACGCCTGTTGGTCCATCATGTTGGCCATCACGGCGCGAATGAACTCGTCGGCCTCCGCACTCATGCCGCCCGCGACGCCACCGTAGATGGCGCCGGACTTCGCCGTTTCATCTCGGTGCGCTTGCGCGTAGGCCACCGCGTCGGCCAGATCGGCGGTCCAACGCTCGACCACACCGGGTTGGGTCTGGGGTCGGGTGACCGCCATGTGGAGGGCGTTGGGGTACTGCTGACCGTTCAGGCGCCATCCTTTGGTGCGAAGGAAGTCGTTGACCAGGTAGACGTCGAATTCGTCGGATGTGAAGGAGAAGAGAAAACTCGGTTTGCCCATGATGCGCAGCGAGGGGTGACCACGAACGCCTCGTTGCATCGCGACCGACGTTTCGAAAATGGCCTTCGCGTAGCGGAGGTAACCCTCTTGGCCTAGGTGCACCATGGCGGCCCACGTGGCGGCGAGTAGTCCACCGGAGCGCGAACCGTCCATGCCCGGCGAACAGTACTTTCCCCCCGACCAGTCCGTGAGGTAGAAGTACTGCGAATTTCGCAGTGATTGGTCGGCGAAGGCCAGCACGCTCGCGCCCTTCAGCGCGTAGCCGTACTTGTGCGTGTCGGCCGAGATGGTGGTGACCCCTGGCACCGAGAAATCGAAGGGCGCAATATCGACGCCCAGTTGGCGCCCGAAGGGGAGGAGGAACCCTCCGAGGCAACCGTCAACGTGCAGGCCAACGTGGTGTTCGAGCGCCATGGCGCCCAATTCGGGGATCTGGTCAATGGTGCCGTAACCGTAGTTAGGCGCCGAACCAATCAGTGCCACGGTGTTGCCGTCGATATTCTTTCGGACCCAGTCCAGGTCGACTTGGGTCGTGACGGGATCGACGGGCGCACTCTTCATCTCGACGCCAAAGAGATGACCGGCCTTGGAGAAGGCCGGATGGGCCGTCTCGGGCTTGATCATGTTCGGTCGGCCGGGCGGCGTCGTAGCTTCGCGGTACGCGAGGACGGCGTGGGCAATCGAACCTGATCCGCCCGACGTCACGAGACCGCCCGGGTTGGCGTTGAGCGCACCGGCGTTCAACATGTCGAGGGTCATGGCAATAATCTCGGCTTCAAACTTCGTGGCGCTCGGGCACATGTCGCGTTGGAGTGTGTTGACGTAGGAGAAGTTGGCGAAGGCTTGATTTAAGAAGTCGTAGTGGTCATGGTCGCCGCAGTACATGGTGCCCGAACAGTGGCCGCCTTCCCACGCGACGTTCTCGCGGCTCGCCATCTCACTCATCATGGCCAGGATGTCTTCTTTCGGCGTGCCGGCGGCGGGCATCGTCCGATGGACCTCGTACTCGTCGGAATAGGGGAATCGACTCACGGTCTCTCCTGTCGCTCGCAACCAAGAGGGTAGACGTTTCGTCCAAACCTCCCCGGAGATGACGTCAGCTGACGTGTCCGGCGGCGTCGAAGAGTCCCTCCAACGTGGGGGACGCCCCGGTCGACTCGAAGGCCGTGATGTCGGCCTCATGGCGAAGCGTGAGCCCAATGTCGTCCCACCCGTTGAGGAGTCGGTCGCGGGTCATGGCGTCCAGGACGAAGCTTCGCTGCCAACCAACATCAGGGACCTCAACCTTCAGGCGTTCCACATCGACGACCACGAGTCGAGAGGGGTCGTGGCGCACGAGTTCACTCAGTTCCTCGACATCGGGGTGGGCGAGGACGATGATGACGAGTCCCTGCTTGGAGGAGTTATTGGTGAAGATGTCGCCGAAGGAGGCGGCGATGACCGCTTCGAAGCCGTAATCCATAAGGGCCCAGACGGCGTGTTCGCGCGACGAACCCGTACCGAACCTCGGTCCGGCAACGAGAATGGTGGCGCCCACGAAGCGTTGGTCGTTCAAAACGAACTGCGGATCGTCGCGCCATTCGCTGAACAACCCACGTCCGAAGCCCGTGCGCTCGACGCGCTTCAACCAGTCCGAAGGAATGATTTGGTCGGTGTCGACGTCGGAGCGCTCGAGCGGCACCGCACGGCCCTCGACCAGTCGTAGCGGTTTCACGTGTCCAACTCGTCGGGGGAGGCAAAGCGACCCATGATCGCCGTCGCCGCCGCTACGGCCGGCGACACGAGATGCGTTCGACCCCCGCGACCTTGACGACCTTCGAAATTTCGATTGGACGTTGAGGCGCAACGCTGGCCCACGCCCAGCTGGTCGGGGTTCATTCCGAGGCACATAGAGCAGCCCGGTTCGCGCCACTCAAAGCCCGCGGCCAAGAAAATCGAGTCGAGTCCCTCGCGCTCGGCCTGGGCCTTCACCCGATGTGATCCCGGCACAACGAGCGCGCGCACGTGTGGCGCCACTTGGCGGTCCTTAGCGAGGGACGCGGCGACTCGTAAGTCTTCAATCCGCGAATTCGTGCACGAGCCAATGAAGACCACGTCCACGTCGATCGAGCGCACTGGCGTTCCCGGCGTCAGTCCCATATAGGCGAGCGATCGCTCCGTGGCCTCTCGCTCGTCGGGGTCCTCGAAGTTCGAGGGCGACGGAACGACGCCGGAGAGGGCGACCACCTGGGCGGGATTGGTGCCCCAGGTAATCGACGGCGTGATACTGCTCGCTTGCAGCACGATCTCGGCGTCAAATCGGGCATCGTCGTCACTCACGAAAGTTCGCCACCGTGTCGCCGCCAGGTCGAACTCATCGCCGTGTGGGACCCCGGGTCGGTCACGCAGGTAGTCAATGGTCGTGTCGTCAACGGCGATGAGACCGGCTCGGGCGCCGGCCTCGATGCTCATGTTGCAGACGGTCATTCGACCTTCCATCGAGAGTTTAGAAATGGCCTCGCCACGGTATTCGAGTACGTGTCCCGCGCCACCACCGGTGCCCAAGGCCGAGACGATCGCGAGAGCCAGGTCCTTCGCGGTCACGCTCGGCCCCGCTGTTCCGACCAAGGTCACGGCCATCGTCTTCGCCCGTTGCTGGGGGAGCGTCTGGGTGGCGAGTACGTGCTCGACTTCGCTCGTGCCAATGCCGAACGCGAGAGCGCCGAAGGCACCGTGCGTCGAAGTGTGCGAGTCGCCACAGACGATGGTCATTCCCGGCTGGGTGACACCCAACTCCGGTCCGATGACGTGGACGATGCCCTGGTTCTCGTGACCTCGCGGAAAGACCGTGATGCCGAACTCGCGACAGTTCTCCTCCAGCGCTTCGAGCTGTCGTTTGGAGACCGGATCCGCAATGGGCGTCGAAAGTGGCCCGGTCGGCACGTTGTGGTCCGCGGTCGCGAGCGTGCGTTCCGGTCGTCGAACGGTGCGCCCGTTCAAACGAAGACCCTCGAAGGCCTGAGGACTTGTCACCTCGTGGACCAGGTGCAGGTCAATGTAGAGCAGCGTGGGCTCACCTTCGGGGGAGGCGACCACGTGTTGTTCCCAGAGCTTTTCGTAGAGAGTCGCGCCCACGAGTTAGCGAAGTCCCACGATCTTTATGCGCAGCACGCCCGAGGGTGCCTCATATTCGACCTGGTCACCGACGGCGTGGCCCATCAGGGCCGAACCGAGCGGTGAGGTCGGCGAGGCCACCAGCACGTGGTCGGGTTTCTCCTCGATCGAGCCAATGAAAAACTCCTGGATGTCGTCGTCGCCGTCGCCCTCGTAGACCACCTGGACAATGGTCGCCGGTTGCACGGTGTGCGCGTTCTCGTCACGGGCGACCACCTCGTGATTGCGGATCACGTTGTCGATTTGTCTTATGCGCGACTCCATCTTGCCTTGGGCATCTTTGGCGGCGTGATAGTCCCCGTTCTCGGAAAGGTCACCGAGGAGCCGGGCCGACTCAATCACCCGGGCAATGTCCGTGCGACCGACCGTCGTGAGGTGGTCGTATTCGGCCCGGAGCTTGTCCAATGTCTCTTGGGTAATGCGGTGGATTTCGCCGGCCATGGAGATGCCTCATCTAGTGGGGAGGTACCGATTCTAGGTGTTGGCGCTGTTGGGGGCCCCGAGAGAAACCCTCGGGTTTGCTCCTCGCGGCGGCGTCCGACCAAAATAGAGGAAAGTAAGGAGACCCCGTGAGCGAACGCAGCCACCGCGTGGCCGTGCTGGGTGGTGACGGCATTGGTCCCGAAGTCACCGCCGCCGCCCTGGAGGTGGTGCGAGCAGCAGGCGTCTCGCTGGACACCAAGGCCTTCGACGTAGGGGCGGCGCGGTATTTGCGCGACGGTTTCGTGCTGGACGACGCCACGCTCGAGGAGCTGCGCGGCTTCGACGCGATTCTCTTGGGCGCCGTGGGTCCAGCCATTGGCGACCACCGGATTCCCGGGGGAGTGCTCGAGCGAGGACTCCTCCTCCGCCTTCGTTTCGGACTCGACCTCTTTATCAACTACCGACCGTTCCACGGCGTCGAGGGTTCCATCGCCGAGGGCCGCACCTTCGCCATCGTTCGAGAAAACACCGAAGGCCCCTACGCCGGCGAAGGGGGCACACTCCGTCGCGGCACCGCCCACGAGATCGCCACGCAGGGATCGGTCAACACCCGCCACGGCGTGGAACGTTGCGTGCGTTACGCCTTCGGACGTGCGACGATGCTCGCGCGTAAACAGCTCACGTTGGTCCACAAGACGAACGTCCTCACCTTCGCGGGCGACCTTTGGCAGCGCGTGGTAGACGACGTCGCTACCGAGTACCCCGAGGTCAACGTCGAGTACAACCACGTGGACGCCGCCTGCATTTATCTCGTCGAGAGTCCTGATCGGTACGGCATCATCGTGACCGACAATCTGTTCGGCGACATCCTCTCAGACTTGGCTGGTGCGGTCACGGGCGGGATTGGCTACGCCGCCAGCGCCAACCTCAATCCTGATCGCACGGGCGCGTCGATGTTCGAACCGGTTCACGGGGCCGCCCACGACATCGCGGGGACCGGAAGGGCTAATCCCTTGGCCTGCGTGTCGTCGGCCGTGCTGATGCTCGAACACCTCGGCGAAGAGGGGGCCGCCCAACTCCTGGCTCGAGTGGTGGCAGACTTTGATGGTGACGTGACCGCACTCGGCACGGCCGGCGTCACGAACTACTTAATTGAGAGGTTGTAAATGCCCATAACGCCCACGAAGAAGATTTGGATGGACGGCGAATTCGTCGACTGGGAGAACGCGACCACGCACGTGCTCAGTCACACCTTGCACTACGGCATGGGCGCCTTCGAGGGCATCCGTGCCTACAAGACCACCACCGGCGTCGCGATCTTTCGTCTTCGCGAACACATGGAGCGGCTCCTTCGGAGCTGCAAAATTCTCATGATCGACGTGCCCTTTACGCTCGAACAGCTGTGTGACGCCGCCGTCGAAACGGTACGAGTGAACGATCTCACCGAAGGCTGCTACCTACGACCGCTCGTGTACCTTGGCTACGGCGAGATGGGCGTCAACCCCATGGGAGCGCCGACCAACGTGATTATCGGCGCGTGGCCGTGGGGCGCCTATCTCGGTGCGGACAGCCTCGACAAAGGCGTGCGAATGAAGATCTCGTCGTGGGCCCGTCACCACCCCAACTCCATGCCGACGGCGTCAAAAACCGTCGGGGCCTACGTGAACTCCTGCCTTGCCAAGGTCGAGGCGGTCAAAGCCGGCTACGACGAAGCGATCATGCTCGGCACCGATGGACTCATCAGCGAGTGCACGGGTGAGAACCTCTTTATCGTTCGCGACGGTCAGCTCATCACGCCGCCGCCGTCCGAGGCGGGCGCCTTGCGCGGTGTCACCCAGTCCAGCGTGGTGAAAATTGCCAACGACCTGGGCTACGCCGTCAGTTTCGAAGCGATGCGTCGCGACGATCTCTACCTCGCCGACGAGGCCTTTCTAACTGGCACCGCGGCCGAAGTCGTGCCCATTGACTCGATCGACGACCGCACCGTTGGTGCGGGTAAGCCCGGCCCGATCACGGTGGCCATCCAAACGACCTACTTCCAAGCGGTGCGCGGAGCGCGTCCGGCCTACGAGAGTTGGCTGACGAAGGTCTTTTAGCCTTCGAAGTAGTCTCGTTGAGTGACCCAACCAACCTTTTCTCCGATCTCGCGGGCCGGTATGGTCCGCGCCACCATGGAGGTTGGACCGGCCGAGTTGTCGCAGCGCCCCAAGCCGGGACTGCTACGCGCGTTGCCCCTCGGCCACCAACCGGGACGCGGTACGCAGGCGCCGGGTGAAGGGTTCGCCCTCACCATCACGCACCGCGAATGCGCCAAATTAAGCTTTGTCCACGAACACGACCGTGGCGACGTCGTGCTGGGTGTGGCCCTGGTCGCCGCTCGACGGGCCAGTCTGGTGGGACGCAGTCCCCAGTTGGGTGACGTGCACGTCGCCATGGATCTCTTCGGACTTCGTGACGCGCCCAGCGTTGATCACGCCACGGCGAAGCCTTTTTCGGGCTTGGCCCACAGTTACGCGCTCCAACGCAAGTTTGTCGACGCGGTCAGTGCCTCGGCGCTCGTGCCGGACGCAACGCCGGCGCGCTAGCACCGAGGTAAAGGGGTGTCATGAGTTTCGACCTCAACAGTGAACAGCGGGCTTTCCGTGACGTCATGCGTAGTTTCGTCGATGAGCACGTTGCGCCGTACGCCGCACAACATGACCGCGACCAGACCTACCCGCAAGAGAGTTTCGACGCCTGTGTGAAGATGGATTTGCCTTCGCTCCAGATACCCGAGGCCTACGGGGGGGGCGGCGCCGACATGGTGACGCAGGCCATCATGGCCGAAGAGTTGGCGCGGGGCTGTGCCTCGACGTCGGTGACCATTCTCATTTCGAAACTGTCCATGTTGCCGGTTATGAATTTCGGTTCCGAGGAGCTAAAGCAAAAGTATCTGCCCCGCATCGCGACCGGAGAGATCCAAGGAAGTTATTGCCTCTCCGAGGCCGACGCCGGATCGGACGTGGCCTCGATGCGCTCGCGCGCCGTACGTGACGGTGACGACTACATCTTGAACGGTTCGAAGTACTGGATCACCAACGCGGGCGTGTCCGATGTGTACACCGTCTTCGCGAGTACGGATCCCACGGCGCGCACGCACGGCATCACCTGCTTTCTCGTCGAAAAGGGACCCGGCGTCGAATTCGCCAAACACGAGGACAAGATGGGACTCCGCGCGTCGCCGACGGGTGAAGTGATCTTCAGCGATGTCCGCGTGCCGGCCTCGCACCGGATTGGTAACGAGGGTGAGGGATTCTTGATCGCCATGCACACGCTCGACCGTTCGCGCCCCACCATTGGTGCCCAGGCCATCGGCATCGCCCAGGCGGCTATTGACTACGCCGCCCAGTATATGAAGGGCCGAAAGGCATTCGGCAAACCAATCGCCGATCTGCAAGGTCTTCGCTTCATGTTGGCCGACATGGCCATTCGCACCGAAGCGGCGAGAGCTCTCGTGTACCGCGCGTGCGCCACCATTGACGCCGGCGATCCCGACGGCAACCTCTCGTACCTGGGAGCGGCGGCTAAATCCTTCGCCTCCGACACCGCGATGAGCGTGACCACCGACGCCGTGCAACTGCTCGGCGGTTACGGTTTCACCAAGGACTTTCCCGTGGAGCGCTTCATGCGCGACGCCAAGATCACCCAGATCTACGAGGGAACCAATCAGATTCAGCGAGTGGTCATCGCAAAACACCTACTCAAGTAGTACTTCCTGGAGAAATTCTTGCCTGCCTCGGGCAAGAATTTCGAATCCATCCCTACTTCATCCCTACAACGCGACCGTTGGGCGACGTGGCAACTATTCGTGAACGGCGACCGGGCGTCTGGGAGGTCCGCGCCTTTGCCGGTCGAGACCAGAACGGACGTCCAGTCCAGGAGAGCCGGACCGTTCGCGGCACGAAGAAAGACGCGCAGCGCCTCGCCGCCGAGTTGACGGTCAAGGCGACCACCGCTTCAGGGAGGCAGGTGACCGTCTCCCAGATGCTCGACATGTGGGCCGAGAATACGAGGGCATCGTGGTCACCCTCGACCGAGAGCAACCAGTTCAGTCGGATACGCCTCGTCAAGTCCGATCGAATCTCTTCGCTCTCTCTTTCGCGTCTTACAGCGGTCGACGTGGACCGATGGCATGCGCGCCTCGAGCGACGCGGCCTGGGCGAAGCGGGTATCCGAAATCGACATTTGGTGTTGCGCGCCGCGATGACACTCGCGGTTCGGTGGGGGTGGGTCCCGACGAACGTCGTTGCCGTGGCCCGGCTCGCGAAGCGAAAGTCCCAACCCCGAGGAACACTGAGTGACGACGAGGTTCGGGCGGTGCTTAAGAGAGCGACGTCGCTCGTAGCGTCAGGCCTCGTTGAGCCCCAAGCGGCCGTTGCTTTACGTCTCGCGGCGATCACTGGTGCGCGCCGCTCTGAGTTGGCGGCGCTTCGTTGGGAGGACCTCAGCGCCGGACGTCTGGTCGTTGATTCCAGCATCGTAATTCTCCGCAGTGACGATGGACTGAGGAGACCAACGTTGCGCGATGACCCGACGAAGACGGCGAATCGAAGAGTGATAACACTCGACGCCGTTTCTGTCAATCTATTGGAGTTGCTCATGGCTGAATGTGGCTCCGACGTGCCGTGGATACTTTCCAGCGGACCTGGGCCAGTGAATCCCGAACGCGTCACGGCATGGTGGCGACGAGCCCGCGACGGTGCCGGGGTCGATGGGAGGTGGCGGTTGCACGACCTTCGGCATTGGTCCGCGACTACGTCGATCGTCGGAGGTCACGACGTCCGGACTGTCGCCAATCGTTTGGGACACGCGAATCCATCAATGACGTTGCGAACGTACGCGCACGCCGTGGAAGCTGCCGACGCGCCTATTGCCCAGACGTTGAGTCACGTTCTTGACGGCTTCGAATCATTTGGATCCATTATCGGCGCGGCACTGAGTGATGAGATCATCGATCGCCGAAACGGGGACGAGCACCCGTCGACCTAGTCGAACTGAAGCAAGGTGCCCGGACGTGACGAGCTCGTAGGCGAAGGAACGGGAGACGCCAATCACTCGAGCTGCCTCGTTCACGCTCATCAGTGCTCTTGGGATCTGTTCACTCTGGTTCACAGACTTTCTCCAGCGATCGCTTCGTCACCTTTGACGGACTTGCGCGCTTCGACAGAGAGGTGGTGCAGGAACTCCGCGATCGCGGTGGCGCGCGGATCGTCGTAGCCGCGACCGTCGTAACTGAAGGAACCTTTGATGGGATCGTCGGAACGAGGCAATTTCATATGCTCGGCACGAGCGTCACGGAGGTCCTGAAACCGCGTTGAGTAGTGGCGAGACTTCGTGATCAGCTGCCCTCGAAATCCGAAGGCGTGCGCGTGCCCACGAGTGTTCAACGACACGAGTGATGGATCTTGCGCGAGGTCCCAGGCCGTCAGGGCCAGTTGGCGGAGGTGCAATGAAGCGTTGATGTTAACGATCTCGCTTCGGGCGTTGAATCGCCGAGCGAAGTCGAGCGAACCGTCAGCTGACTTCGTGGCGTATTTGGCCACGTAGGCCGCGATGCGCAGGTCGTCACGATCGAGCGTTGACGCGTCGGTCACCTGGAGTTGCCGGCCCCACGAAATGCTTCCACGGGGACCCATGACGGAGAACTCCTTCGCCACACTGTGAATGATGTGGGCGAGGATTTCCGTGGTGAGTTCCGGCGGCGGAGGAGTGAATGGTTCGCCCGGTCCGTCGAGGCGAAGGACAACGTGAAAATGGGCGAGACCACGACGCTGGAACTCGGCGACCTTGAGGTAGTTCAGTCGGGCGTGCTGGGCGAGTTCCTCAAAGCGGACGCCGAGATGGATGGCCAGGCGACGTCGAATCTGCTCGAAGGTTCTGTTCCACAGGCGTGAAGACTCGGCGTTCCAGAGCACAGCGTCGGCGAAACGGTAACAGAAGTCGCAAAGCGGACTGCCAAGCTCGGGATCTCCGTCGTCGTGGCGACGCGAACAGGCCTGGACGCGACCGTGTTTGCAGAATCGGAGCCGACCAGGTTGACACGAACCGTCGGAGTTCCGGGAGTGGACGATGCCGAATGAAGGAGCCGTGAGCGTGAGGAACAGTCGCGGGTGATCACTGATCGACGCCGGCACGCCCTTGCCGCCGATGAGACCGGTCGAGACCACGATCCAGGCGTCGGCCTTGTAGAGGTAGGAGCACGAGGGACAGAGCACGGCACGTCGGTCCTTGCAAGCGACCAGCAGGGAACGCTCGTTGACCTCCCCGGTGGCGGCGTTGACGAACTCCCCGCGAAGGCGGATCGGGTGTGAACACCCTCCGGCTTCATTGATGTCCTTCACCAGTTCATGGGTCGCCTTTCGATGCGTCATCGTGGATCCTCTCGGAGAGGAAAGAAATTGCTCCTCTACTTAACAAGCCACACGCAAAACGGCACTTTCGAACAAGAGTTCCGTGACACCCTCACTTTCGGTGCGCCGTGGTCACCAACGGACAGCCGTGGATACCAATGCGAGATGCTGATGAGTGCCCGCCTCCATTTCACGCGTAACTTTTTCGCCTTGCGAGCATCCCCACAACGTTCGTGAATCTGCTCAATTAAACGCCCATAATGGCGTCGATTTCGAGAGTCTTGGGCACCGATTGCAGCCAGTTTGACGATTCTCCGAGTGTGCGGTTCGGTGGGAATGACTGCCACGAGTGTCGCACCACTGACTAAAAGTCGTAGGGGTGATTTCTGACGATCTTCATGTTGGGCCTCTTGGCGCTACGCGCCAACGGCCCAAAGGAGGCGAGGGTCTCGGTTGATCAGAACTTGAACGACGTGCTTCTGCGTAACTTGCCTTTACGTCTTTTAAAGATGAGACCGGCAGTTTGGTTCCGGTCTGACTTTCTATACGTCTGACGCACTGATGTTGGTGACTGTCCGTTGATAGAATCGTCGATCGAGGTCAGGCTGTCGCTCTCATCACCGCCGGTCAGAACATTGGGCGACTCCACAGTGAAGCGGCCTTCGCTCGACTCTGCGGCGTGGCACCAATACCCGTCTCCTCGGGCAGGACCCATCGAATGCGGTTGCACCGAGGAGGCGATCGACGAGCCAATATGACGCTGCATCTGATTGTCGTGGCTCGACTGCGCATCGATCCTAAGACGAAGGCCTACATGGAACGTCGACGAACTGAGGGACTATCGAAGAAGGACGTCATCCGCTGCCTTAAGCGTTTTGTCGCTCGAGAAGTCTTCAACGCATTGAAGCGAGATCTTCTCTAAAACCGGCCCTTGACTTTTGTAGGACCTTCTTTCAAGGAGCAACCTTTTCGAATGCTTCGGCGTTGGTTAAGGGAGGGCCTTGTCAATTCCATCAACCGCGTAGTCGCTATTCCTTCCACCGCAGAAATTGGTCTCGGGATAATCGCTACCTGAGCGAGCCTCGGCGAGATTGGGTTTCTGTATAGAGACGGCTCCTGTGATATGTTCGGCCGGTATACGACAATTGTAAGTTTTGGGGGAATTTATAACCGATTGGTACTACGGATCTGACAGCAACAGTGGGAAGACAACCTGCGCGAGTCATGGTGGTAGTTCCCCGTTCTACATCGGGCGTCTTGGTGGAGAGGTCACCGCCGGAGGCGGAGGATTCAACACCGCGACAGCTACTGCAATTGGTAATTACAACTTGGTTTCCGGCTATTGGGACGTTGCCGGACCCCTATCGACGGCTTGTCCTCCCGGAACATCGCCGACCGATTGGGGCTCTCTTCAAGCTGCCGCATTTATCCGTGCGGCGGAACTGAATCCGCAGGTTCTAGGCACGACGTTCTTTGGCGATGTTGAAACCAAGAATTTGGGTTGGTCAACCCAAGTCAAAAATCAGGAGACCATTGGCGGTTTTCTTTCATATTTGGGCAATAGCGGCGTAACGCCAGGTCTTTATGCGAATCCTTCGGATTGGGATACCTACCTCGGCGAATCTTGGCACTCGAGTTATCCATTCGTGTGGTGGCTGGCGGATTCATATGCAGCAATTACCACTTGCGCAGACGCAAGCACTCAATGGGAATCCCTCATTGCGCCTGGTGGCCTTGATCGAGGCGGTTATAAAGTCATGATTTGGCAATACAACGATCACCCACCAAGTGCAAGTGACTTAAATATTTCGCCATACAGCGGGTATTTGTCGGGACATTGGAACGCAACACCAGTCTAAATTTTCTTTGCTTGGGCAGGGTATTAGTTTGTTTTCCAACTTTCAGGATTGATCCATCATTTGAGGTGGCGCTGAATTCACTTATCGGAATCCCTTGTTTAAACTGAATCCGTGATGATATGCCAATCAAGATATGCTTCTCGACCGCTCATCGTGCTGTGGATTGCGGCGACACTAATGCTCACAATCATTCAGGCAACCTTGCATCCGTTGACTGCATATGCAGGTATGGGCAATACAATCTGCCCAAGTAGCGACTTGCAGGTTGCAGTGACGAACGGGCCGGAAGGTTTCGCAGGAAATGAGTCGTATAAATTCTTCATCGTGAATACTGGCAGGAAGGCCTGTTCGCTTCTCGGATTTCCGACCATAAAACTTTTCTCTGATTCAAAAGCAACGGGTCTCGATTCCGTCACACCGTTTCGAGTCATGCACTCTCCTTCCCAGATTTTTGCTGAACCCAAGCCGAAGAGGGTACTGATTGATTCAGGATCTGTCGCATCATTTGGATTGAGTTTTTCAGACGGTGCGGCGGTCAAACACGATTCGGCGATTCATTGCAGTGTCAGCATGATTTACGTGACGTTGCCAACCGCGTCCGACCGCGGATCGACATTTTCTGATGGGGTCGACTTCGACATATGTCGCGCAAGCCGAACCATTCTACTGACCCCCATCGAATCGGGGCCCACCCCTGCTTTCGTCAGCCCTTGAATACTTCTAGCTCGAATTCAACTTGGGGACACGATCGTGGGCGGGTCCTGCTTTGGTTCATCCCTACTTTCATCCCTACAAATCGGGAGAACCGTCCACGATCATGAAGGCCCGATGGACGAATCACCAGATAACTACTGGCTCGGTGGACGAGGTGGACGTTTGTGCCAGAACACCCAGATTTACGAAGGCACCAATCAGATACAACGAGTGGTCGTTGCGAAGCAACTCTTGAAGTAAACCGGTGAGTGCGCGCACCCACGGGCTGATCCTCGGCAAGTTCTACCCGCCGCACCTCGGGCACGACTTCTTGATTCGAGCGGCCGCCTCGTCGTGCGATGCGCTCACCGTCGTGGTACTGGCTCGAGACGACGAGGGCATTGACGTGGCCACCCGCGTCGGTTGGCTACAACGCAACCACGCGCAGGACTCCAACGTTCGTGTGCTCGGGGCGGTCGACAACAACCCCACCGATTTTGGTGATGAGGCTCTGTGGACCCTCCACATGCGAGTCATTCGTTCGGCGCTCAGCCGCGACGCCACGACCGCATCGTTGCCGGCCATCAATCTCGTGTTTTCGTCCGAGACGTACGGCGGCGAACTGGCTCGACGCTTCGGAGCGCACCACGTGCTGGTTGACGCCGAGCGATTCGCGTATCCCATCGCCGCCACCATGATCCGAGAAGATCCCGTTGCGAGAAGCGATTATCTGTCGCCCGTCGTGCGCGCCGGCGTAGCGAATCGTGTCGTCATCCTCGGAGCCGAATCTACGGGATCAACGACGCTCACCGCAGATCTCGTGCGCGCCTATCGTCGCCGATCGGGTTACGAGAGGACGTCGTCGGTTGACGAGCAAGGACACGAGTTCGGTCGATTTAAGCTGCTTCGAGCACGCGCCGCGTCGTACGTGTGTGGTGACGCCGTTCCTCAGTCGAAGGACCTCGTGTGGCGCGACGAGGAGTTTGAGCAGATTGCCCGTCGACAAAACGAACTCGAGGACGCGCGGGCCCTCGACACCGGACTGTTGCTGCTCTGCGACACCGACGCCTGGACCACGAGTCTGTGGCAGGAGCGCTACCTCGGTCGAGCGTCGCGCGAGGTGCTGGCTCTGTCGCGCAATGTCCGGGCGCTCTACGTGGTCACTAGTCCCGACGGCGTTGCGTTCACCCAAGATGGCACGCGCGACGGCGAGGAGCTCCGCGACGAGATGCATCGCCGCGTGGTGTCGCGTCTCGCAACCGAGGGCCGCCGTTTCTTGGTGGTGGAAGGCTCGCCCGATGAGCGATGTGAAGCCTCGCGTGCGGCCATCGATCAGGTCATGGCCGAGGGATGGCCTTGGTCACTGTAGTTTCGCGCCGGTCGTTGCCGAAGCGGAGGCCTCGTTGAGCTCCTCCACTTTGGTGACTCCCACGAATCAGCCACGGCCGAGCGTGCGGCGGCCAACTCGCCCGCCTTGTGGCGGACGGAGGTGCGCCATGACCTATCGTGGAAGGCAACGTTCAGTGCCGGTTGGCTCGTCCGTAGGAGTGTTATGACAGCCAGTGCCAGCAACGCGATTGAGATCGCCCGACGGGCGATGCTCAAGATCGACGATGAGGTCATCTTAAAAACGGTGGACGGTTTGGACTTGCGGAGTCACGCCAAGATAAGTGCCGTGGTGGGGATGCCGCTGCGAAACCTCCAGCAACGGCGTGACGTCACGGCGTTTGCTCTCTCGGCTCCGGTTCCCGCTCTCCAAGCGCTCCTCGAAGTGTTGGCGATGGCCCCACTCGAGAAGGTGATCGACGCCTTAGGTGATCACGCCGACGCGCCAAATCTCGAGCAGTTGCGCGGCGCCGTGGACACGGTACGCGCTGAAGGCGCCACGGTCAGTGACGTGGTCGCCGTGTTGGGCTTCGCCGTCGCCGAAGGGTTCCCCGCGGCGCCGTCGTGTCGACAATTACTCCAGGACGTCCCGGAGTATGCGCTCCCCGAACTCCCCGACGTCGAACCGTCGTCGGCGCTCCTGACACCCAAAGAGACCGATCCTCTGATACGTGAGCAACGTCGACTTCGGCGCGAACAGGAAAAGCAGCGCAAGCGTGGACCTTCGTCGGTCCGACCTACTCGTCCGGTCAAGGGAAAGTCGTCCTCGACACCGGCGTCAACCCCGTCGACGGAGTCGCTCGATGCACCCGCCGCGCCAGCAGCGGAGCGACGACGTGTCTTGTTGACGCCTTCGGAAAGCGAACGCTTTGACGTGCAGCACCCGCTCGCGGGCACCGTCGTCATCGTTGAAGTTCCCTTCGACTCCACCGACCCTTTAATTCCTGAACAAAAGTCGAAGGAACGGCCGGCCCTCGTCGTCGGTGCCAATGACGAATCGCTGCTCGTACGGCCGATCTATTCCAACCCGTCGACCACCAGGGTCACTTTCGGTGCGTGGCGTCGGCTCGGCCTCGATCACGCGTGCTACGTCGACGACGCGCGCGTTGCCGTGACGGTTACGTCGACGGATTCGCTGGAGCGATTGGGTCGACTGAACGACCAGGAGTGGAATTCGCTCTTCTAGCTTGGTGTACCAGGAGGGCCAGGCCGACCAGTGCCAGTCCCAGTCCGGCGAACTGTACGCCGAGTGATCCACTATGCGATTCTTGACCAAGGAGCAGCCGTTCGTCGGTCGCGCGCACGACTCCCCACACGATGAGGGCGACTCCGGTGACCATGCCCGCGCGGTGAGCGGTCCGTCGTCGCTCGAGACCGAGCAGTCCGAGCCAGAGCAGAGCGTCCTCCATGCCTTGGATCAGCGGCACCGGTACCCGTTCTCCGCTTTGGCCGTGATAGGACATGCCGAACCACTGCTGCGTGAGATGACCGCCGCCGTTCACCATGAATTGGGGGCCGAGCACGCGACCAAGCGCCCAGCTGGCCACGAGTGCGGGCACCAACGCATCGGTGAAGCGGGCCAGAGAACTCTCCGGCCACCAGCGACGTTGCAGATAGAGGCCGACCGGCACGGCGAGGGCGATACCACCGAAACTCGCCAGTCCGCCTTGCCAGACGGCGAGCCAGCGCAGGGGATGGCCCGAGTAGTAGTTCCAATTAGTGGCGATGTTGGCGAGTCGCGCCCCAAGCAGTCCGCTGGCAATGACCGCCACGGCGAATCCCCCGAAAGGGGCCACGTCGAAGTGAGCATCGGTCAGTCGTTTGCGAGCGTAGAGGTAGCCGACGTAGGCGGTGATGGCTAGGCCAAAGCCGTAGGTGTGAAAGACCAGTGGGCCGAGGTGAAACGAGGTGGGTACGCCGGTCACCCTAGGCCCGAACGCGACCGAGCCCGAAGAATCCGTAGTCGAGGCGCACCGGAACGATGTGCACTTGCGTACCCGTCATTTCGGCCTCGATCATCTTGCCGCCGCCGAGGTACAGCGCCTCATGCTCGTCACCGCCGTAGCCATAGAACAGGATGTCGCCGGGTTGAATGTCGTAGAGCGGTACCCGCTCGGTGTCCGCGTATTGGGCGCCCGAGTAATGAGGGAGGTAGACGCCGGCCGCTTCGTAGGCCAACATAATCAGGCCAGAGCAATCGACACCGGCGCGGCTCGCGCCGCCCCACGAGTACCACACGCCTATATAACTCAAGGCGGCGTCAATCGCGATGTTCGCCTTGGAGTCCGGCGGAGGGGCTGGGTAATTACCACTGCTCGAGGCGACGGAGGCGTTGGTGGCGCTCGTGGCCGACGCGAGCGTCCTCTGACTCGCCGCGACCGCGGCCGCCTGGGCCTGGGCGATGAAGGTCGCTATTTGCCCTTTTACCTGATGAAGTGCCGTGTTGAGCGAAGCCTGGTAGATCTTGGAGGAGTGAAAGGCCGACGCGGCGGCGCGCGAGGCGGAGGCCGCCCGTCCAACTTCGGCGGCCAGAATGCCTCGCTCTTGCGTTAGTTCAATCCGATACGTCTTCAAACTGGCCAGCGTCGTACCGACGTCGCCCTCCGCCAATCGGTTATAGACGTTGGTCGCCCCGAGTTTGGAGGCGTTGGTGTTGAAAAGGGGATTCGTCGACGCCGAGGCTCCGTTGGTCACGTAGGCAAACACGGCGTCGGCGCGAAGTTGGCGGTTGCCCGTCTTCACCTGACGTTTGATCGTGGCGACGAAGGCCTTGGTGTCCGTGATCTGGTTCGCGATCCGGTGCAGCTTGATTTGCGCGAGGTCGTACTTCTGACTGAGGAATTGCACGTGACCGTTTATCCGCTCAATTCGCTTCAGGAGGACATTTGCCTGGGCTCGCGCGTTACCGATGTTCGAAGCCGAGGAGGGGCGTGGCGAAATTGTCACAGTGCTCACACACACTGCGACTACCGCCAAAAGGGAAACGATCCACCGGAGGTGCTTCAGTTCCCTTGTTGGCCGTAGCGTCGGAGGCGCGTGGCGCACGACGTCAGTCACCGGGCAAGGCTACTGGGTTGGACTCCGGCCACGCGAGTGCGAAGGCCTAAGAAGTTCCGTAGTTCCTGGTCAACGTCGGTCAATCACCGTTCCGGCGGTTGTAATTTGGCCCCTAGTTTCGACGTGACGGGACTCGAAGCATAGGCTCGGCGCATGTCAAAACGTTCTCGTAACCTTCCCCGTCGGTCCTGTCTCTCCACTCCTGGTTCGTCCAGCCGATTTCTCGCGAAGGCGCCGACGGCGACGGCCGATTTTTCCTTCCTCGACCTTGAGGACTCCGTTGCGCCCAACGAAAAGGTGGGCGCACGCGCCAAGGTGATCGAGGCGATTACTTCCTTGGACTGGGATGACCGCGTGCTTTGCGTGCGGGTGAACGCTTGGGACACCCCCTGGACCTACGGCGACGTCATCGAGGTAGTGGGCAACGCCGGTCCGCGCCTCGACGAGGTGATGCTCCCCAAGGTCGAAAGGGCCTCCGACGTCGTCGCTCTTGATCTCTTACTGACGCAAGTGGAGCGCAACACCGGGCTCGAAGTTGGTCACATCGGTATCGAGGCCCAGATTGAAACGGCGCGAGGCCTCATCAACGTCGAAGAAATCTGCGCGGCGTCGCCTCGACTGGAGTCGATTGTCTTTGGACCGGCCGACTTCGCCGCCTCGATCGGTATGCCGGTGACGACGATCGACGAGACGATCCACGACGGACCGTCCAATCCCTTCAGTTACGTCTTCGCGAAGATCTTGATGGCCGGTCGGGCCAACGGATTACACGTCATCGACGGGCCATTTCTGAAAGTCCGCGACCTCGACGCGCTGCGCTTCGCCGCCTCGATCTCGGCCGCTTACGGCTTTGACGGCAAGTGGGCCCTCACGCCGGACCAGGCCTTGGTCCTCAATGAAGTGTATTCGCCGAGCCAAGCGCTGTTCGACAAGTCCTACGACATCCTCGACGCCTACCTGATTGCCACCGAGACCAACCGCACCGGCGCCGTAATGTTCGGTGACGAAATGATCGATGAGGCGTCAGCCAAAATTGCTAATTCCTTCGTCGCTCGAGGAGCACGATCAGGGATGAAACGCACGAAGTAAGAAAATGCGTTATTAGGAATATGTCTCATTAAGGTGGAGTCATGGCCACCGTCACCGAGACGAGACTTTCGAGACGCAGTCGAGTAAAGGCGTCCTTCACGCCGGGCGAGTGGCGCCGTCTGTACGGGATGTTCTCTTTCATTGCCTTCCTTCACGTCGTCGGCTGGACGCTGCTCATTATCGCGTCTCGTCATCACTTCGGCATTGGTTCGAAGGGCGTGCTGGGGGTCGGTACGGGCGTGCTGGCCTACACCCTGGGCATGCGCCACGCCTTCGACGCCGACCACATTGCCGCCATTGACAACACCACGCGAAAGTTCATGGCCGAGGGCAAACGTCCCATGTCGGTGGGCTTCTTCTTTTCGTTGGGGCACTCGACCGTTGTCTTCTCGCTCACGGTGCTACTCGGTCTCGGAGCGCGCGCCCTCGGCGCCCAGGTGCGCAACAACAACTCCGCGCTCCACCACTACGGGACACTCGTCGGCACGATCGTGTCCGGCGGCTTCCTCTACCTCATCGCCACGCTCAACCTCATTATCCTCTGGGGCATCGTTCGCCTCTTCGTGCAGATGCGCGAAGGTCGCTTCGACGATTCGGAACTCGAAAAGCACCTCAACGCGCGTGGTTTCATGATGCGATTCTTTGGTCCTCTGGCCCGCTCGATCGATGCACCGTGGAAGATGTATCCGTTGGGCGTGCTCTTCGGGCTCGGCTTCGATACGGCGACCGAGGTTGCCTTTCTCGTGCTCGCGGGCACGTCGGTCGCCGCCGGTCTTCCCTTCTGGGCCATCCTGAGTCTGCCGATTCTCTTCGCCGCCGGCATGAGTCTGCTCGACACCATTGACGGATCGTTCATGAACTTCGCCTACGGGTGGGCCTTTTCGAAGCCGGTTCGCAAGGTCTATTACAACATCGCCATCACCGGCTTGAGCGTCTTCGTGGCCTTCTACATCGGCACGTTGGAGTTGTTGCAGGTCCTACAGAGTCAATTGAAACTCCACGGCGGCATTTGGAACTACGCCGCGGGCTTCAGCATTAACGGCGCCGGTTTCGTCATCGTGGGGATCTTCGTCGCGGTGTGGACCTTCGCGCTGCTCTACTGGAAGTACGGTCACGTCGAGGAGCGCTGGGAGCGCGCCGCCCTACGCGCGCAACAGGCTCGCGGCGAGAAACTCGACCTCCATTCGGCCGGCATCACGCTGGGCGAAGTTCACAAACCCTTCACCATCGACGAGGACTAGGACGTCACGGCATCCTCGAGGAGTCGACGGGCGATCACCTTCAGACAGAGCGTTTCGTCGGCCCCTTCGAAGATGGAAAGGACCCGCGCGTCGACGAAGTAGCGGCTCACCGGGTATTCCTCCGCGTAACCCATACCTCCGTGGATCTGCATGGCCTCGCGCGTCACCCACTCCGCAGCGCGACAGACGTAGGCCTTGGCCATGGATGCTTCCACCGAGCCCGAGCCCCGGCCCATTTGGCGCGCGACATCGAGCGCGAATTGGCGCGAACACTGGATGATGGCCGCCATGGTGGCCAGTTTCACCCGGATCAACTCGTAGCTAATGATGGGTTCACCAAAGACCACGCGGTTGCGCGCGTACTCGAGCGACGCCTCGTACGCCGCCTGCATGACTCCGATGGCGCGTGCGACCGTTTGGATTCGGCCGTTCTCGAAGCCGGCCATCTGAAAGTAAAATCCTTTGCCCAGTCCGTTCGTACCGCCCACCAGATCGCGGTCCGGCACGAACCACTGCGCAAAGCTCAACTCGTAGGAGTGCATACCTCGATAACCCAGGGTGTCGATGGGACGGCCTTCGAGGCGCCCGGGTCCGTCGTCCGGCCCCTCGTGGGGGCCTTGGGTGAGAAGGAAGCCTTCGCTCTCACCCCGGGATTTTTCCACGAGGAAGAGCGACAGCCCGCGGTGCTTCGCGGCGCGGTCCACGTCGGTGCGCGCGAGCACCATCAAGACGTCAGCGCGCGCGGCAAACGTGCACCACGTCTTCGTGCCGTTGAGCAACCAGCCGCCTTCGACTTTGGTGGCCATGGTCGTGATACTGGCGACGTCGCTACCGAAGTCCGGCTCCGTGACCGCCACCGCGGCGAGCACCTCGCCCGACGCCAGACGAGGCAACCATCGTTCTTTTTGCTCCTGTGTGCCGCCGTGCACCAAGGCTCGCGTCAGGATTTCCGGACGGGTAATGAGCGATCCTCCGATGCCCAATGCCCCCCACGACAGTTCCTCCGTCGCGACCACCATGCCCAGATACTCTGACTCACCCCCGCTGGCGAAACCGCCGAACTCCTCGGGCACCGAGAGTCCGAAACCTCCCAGTTCGCTCAGCCCGGTGATGATCGATTCCGGTATATCGCCGTTCGTGCGGTGCACGTGTTCCGCGTGGGGGCGCACTTGCTCGAGGGCAAAGCGGTGGAACGTCTCACCGACCATGGTGAACTCCTCGCCGAGGTGACGTGGTCCCTCGATCTCGGCGAGCGAGGTGAGAAACGCCGGGTCCCGGTAGGTGGCGACGAAGGAGGCAAAGGGCTCGAACCACTGGTCGCTCACGCCCCACAGCGCTTCGCGCCCGAGCACGCGCGTCGCCAGGTCACTGAGGGCCAGGGCGAGGAAGGCCGCCACGAGTTGGGACTCGTCGTGACCGTGGGCGGCGTAGTCGAGGCACGCCTCGGCCGTGGCCAGGGCGCTCGCGGCGTGAGCAACGTCGTAGGCGAGGGTCTGATGCGCATCGACGCCACCGCGTTCGGCCAGTTGGACGAGCGCGCCATCAATGACGGTGTGCGCGTCGCGCACGAGTTGGGACGCTGCGGTGAGATCAAGGGGAGGGGTTGGCATAGGAAAAATGTACCGGATGAACAGTGCGCAACCATCGCCGTAGGCTGGAGGGGTGAACGTGACAATGCTCCTGGCGGACTCGGCCCAGGTGGCCGACGGAAAGCTGTACATCTTGGGCGGTGGTTGGTCCATCACGGGGCCCGATCCCACGCCCTCGGCCGTGGCGGTCAAAGTCATGGTCGACTGGCACGAGTTCAATTCGAACCACCACTGGGAACTCTTCCTCGAAGACGCCGACGGGCAGCCCGTTCGCTTCGACACGCCCGAAGGTCCCCAGGCCATCGAAGTGCGGGGTGACTTTTCGGCGACGGCACCCGACGGCGTGCCGGTGGGCACACCAGTCGACGTGCCGATCGCGGTCAACTTCGGTCCTATCCCCTTGAGGGACAGTTCCCGCTTCACGTGGCGCATGGTGATCGACGGTGACTCCTTGCCCGGTGCCACGGTCTCGTTCACGACGCGTCCGGCCCTTGTCGAGGAAGTCGACGAGTAAGTCGTCGGTGCCAGCCCCACTGCGAGAGAATGATTTGATGAGCACTTACGATCGACCCTTTGGCCGTTACTTCGAGGATTTCGAAGTCGGCGACGTCTTTAAGCATTGGCCCGGTAAGACCATCACCGAAGCCGATGACCATCTCTTTTGCATGATTACCATGAATCATCATCCGCTCCACACGAACGCTTGGTTCGCCGAGCACGAAACAGTGCACGGTAAAAACGTCGTGGTCGGCAATCTG
The DNA here is from genome assembly GCA_025350565.1 of Acidimicrobiaceae bacterium. Lineage (GTDB taxonomy): Bacteria > Actinomycetota > Acidimicrobiia > Acidimicrobiales > RAAP-2 > RAAP-2. The sequence continues at coordinate 107,262 of JANXXO010000034.1, read as the reverse complement.
GTCTACTCCTTAGTCCTCGGCATGAGTGTGCCCGATATCTCGGGATCGGCGATTGCCAACCTCGAAGTGGAGACGCTGATTCATCGGAGTCCGACCTTTCACGGTGACACCATCTACGCCGAGTCGCGAATCCTCGAGGTGACCCCCTCGAACTCCAAATCCGACCGGGGCATTGTCTACCTCGAGACCAAAGGCTTCAATCAGGACGGCGTCGAGGTGTGTTACTTCCGTCGCAAGGTCATGGTCTGGCGACGAGCGTTCGCTCCCGCACGGCAGCGTCCTTATGGTGACGACGTCTGGTCGTAGCGACTACGCCGCGTTTCGACGTGCGCTTCGTCGCTGCGAACTCCAACTCCATCGAGACTTTCCGTGGATAGGCCATCACGATCCTTGGGCGGTGATGGTCAGCGAATTCATGTTGCAACAGACACAGACCTCGCGCGTGATCGAACCCTGGCGACGGTTCCTCGACCGCTTTCCCACGCCCCAGACCTGCGCCGACGCGCCGTTGTCCGATGTTCTCGTGCTCTGGGCGGGGCTGGGCTATCACCGTCGCGCCAAGGCCCTGCACGACGCCGCGCGACTGATTCGCGATGAGTTCGAGGGCGCCGTGCCGAGCGAGGTGTCGGCGTTACGACGACTGCCCGGGGTGGGCGAGTACACCGCCCACGCCGTCGCCTCGTTCGCCTTCGGTCAGAACGTTGCGGTCCTCGATACCAACGTCGGGCGGGTCTTGGCCCGCGCGATCGCCAATCGACCGCTTCGACCAGCCGAAGCCCGGTGTGTCGCTCGCGACCTCTTGCCGAGAAGCGCGAGCGCGAAATTCAATCAATCCATGTTGGACCTCGGTGCGCAGTTCTGCACGTCATCGCCGCAGTGCGCGAACTGTCCCGTGGCGCAGGTCTGTCGCTGGCGCCAAGAAGGAGGTCCCGATCCGGCACCGACCAGCGCCGGCGTCTCACGTCGCCAGTCGACCTTCGAAGGATCCGACCGCCAACTCCGAGGTCGCGTGCTCGCCGCTCTTCGACAGCGTCCCCACTCCCTCCAACAATTGATGGACACACTCGACGTCGCGGGCGAGCGCGGCGCGTCCGTGATCGACGGACTGGTGCGCGATGGATTGATCGAGCGGGCGAACGACGAGGTGGCGCTCGCCGGTCAAGCTAGCTCGGCTGCGCCTCGTGGGTCGGCGTAGTCTCGGCGATGTGAGTTCACCCGACCCCGCGCACTTTCGTCAGGTGCTCGGTCAATTCGTGACCGGAGTGGTGCTGATCACGGCCTCGACCGCGGACGGTCCGGCCGGTTTCACCTGCCAAACGTTCGGCTCAATCTCCCTCGACCCGCCCTTGATCTCGTTTTCCGCTCGGACCGCGAGTCATTCGTGGCCGCGAATACGTGAGGTCGGGGTGGTGGGCGTCAACATCCTGTCGGCCGAGCAGGAGTCACTGGCTCGAGTGTTCGCCACCACGGGCACCGAAAAGTTCGCTGGCGTGACGTGGTCGCCGGGTCCCCGTGGTGCACCGCTCGTGGAAGGCGCCACGGCCCATCTCGAAGGGCGCGTCGTCTCGGTGAGTGCGCACGGCGACCACGACATCGTGGTGGTCGCCGTCGAGTTCGTCGCCAGTCACACCGGTCGACCGCTCGTGTTCTACCGTGGGGGATTCAGCACTCTCGACTGAGCGAGCGGGCTTCACTACGCTTCGACAGGTGGCCACTTGGGTGAATGATGTTCAGCGTCGACCGGTGACGTGATGTCCCTCGCTCTCAAAGTCGTCATCCTGGCCGTCGTGGTGATGGTCATTGGAACGGTCGTGCTGCGACTCAGGAAGCTTCGCCGCGACGAGATTCGTGAGCTGTCACGCCCGGTAGAGCGTCGTCTCGTGTCACCTCCGCCGTCGCCTTACGCTCCTTCCAAGGGTTTCCGACTGCTCGACGGACCGATCGAGCCGACTCGGCGGCCCGAACCAATGCGCCCGCGGCTCGAAACCGATCGTGATTACGTGTTCAGCGAGTCCCAGATGGTGGGCGCCGAGGAGGTGGCGCCGTCGCATCATCGTCACAACGAAGAGTGGGCGCTTTCGAAGTCAGCCAAACGATCGGGCGCCTCGGTAGGTCTGAACGTGAGCATCATTGCTTTGGTAATCATTGCCGTGATAGGCGCCGTGGGACTGTTCCTGCAACACCATCACTCCAAGAGTCCACCCGTGACCACCACGACCGTGACGACCACCACCGTCAAGGGGTCGCCCTCCCCGACCACCTCGGTCGCGACCTCGGCCTCGCTGAACGCGGTGTCGACGAGTGGTCAATCCGCGACGTACCACGTCGCGGCGACGACCTACCGAGTCGTGGTCCAGGGAACGCGCGGCCCCTCGTGGGCGGTCTACCAAATGGGAACCCAGAACACCCTCGAGTGGCAAGGCACCGTTCGGCGCGGCGCGCAGGAGTCACTGCAGATGACGGGTAACTCGCTGGTGACGATTGGATCACCGCGCAACGCCACGGTGAGCGTGAACGGGAGGCCCGTGGTGTTCCCGTCACCGCTGCCGCCCACCCTGACGTTGTCCTTCGTGGCCTCTTAAGCCACGCCAATCTCGTGCAGCGTCCAGGCGAGTACTTGCGCCTCGTCGCGCCAGGCGTCGTAGCGTCCCGACGGACCGCCGTGTCCGGCCCCCATCTCGGTTTTGAGGAAGGCCACGTTGTCCTGGTTGGCGTCACGCAAACGCAGGACCCACTTGGTGGGCTCCCAAAAGCCCACGCGGGGGTCGTTGAGGCCGCCGGTCGCGTAGAGGTGCGGATAGAGGCGAGGCGACCCGTCCTCGTTGTTCGCCGTGACGTTGTCGTAGGGGGAGTAGGACTTCATGGTTCGATAGGCCGTCGCACTGGAGTCGGGGTCGCCCCACTCCTCCCACTCGCCCACGGTGAGCGGGAGAGAAGAGTCGAGCATGGTGGTGAGAGCGTCCACGAAGGGGACTTCGGCCACGACGGCGCGAAAGAGATCGGGCGCGAGGTTCATCACCGCTCCCATCAAGAGACCACCAGCCGAGCCACCACGAATCGCCAGCTGTGAAGGAGTGGTCCAACCAGTGTCTACGAGCGCCGTGGCCACCGCGACGAAGTCGCTGAAGGTCGTGGGCTTTTGGGCCAGCTTGCCCATCTCGTACCACGAACGGCCCATCTCACCGCCGCCGCGGATGTGCGCGATGGCGAAGATGACGCCGCGGTCCAGCAACGAGAGTCGAAGCGACGAGAAGCCCGGATCATTCGATATCTCGTAGCTGCCGTAGCCGTAGAGCAGGAACGGCGACGGGGTGGCGGCGGTCGGTGTGCCGTGCGCGTCAAAGGTGAGGAGATCCTTGCGTGCGACAATCGAGACGGGAACGCGCTGTCCGTCGCTCGCCACCACCCAGAGACGACCAGTCGCGTAATTCGCCTCGTCGTAACCGCCAAGGACGACTTGCTGTTTTCGCACGATTGACTCACCCGTGGCGAGCACGATGTCAGCCACCAGACGAGGGGTGACGAGGGAGGTGATGAGCACACGAAGTTGCGTGGTGTCGAAATTCGGGTTGGCCGACAAGGCCACCGTGCTCGGACTGGAGGGACCCGCCACCAGGGTCGAACGTTCCAAGAGATCGTCGCCGAAGGGATCGTCGCCGCTCAAGGTTGGGGCTAAGCGCACGGCCGCGCAGCCGTCGAACCGCTCGGTGATGGCGAACACGGTCTTGAAGGCGTCCACGCCGTCGAGGCGATTGCCCGGACGCTCCTTCAGTAGCTCGCGCCATTCGCCGCCCGCAACCGGTTTGGCCAACAGACGGAAATCGGTGGCTTCTTCGTTGGTGACCTTCAGCCACCACGCGGTGTGGTTTTCGTCGACGAAGTGCTCGACGCCGTATTCAATACCGTGGCGACGCCCTTCGAGAAGCGTCAGCTCGTTGGTCGGTGCATCCGCCGCCACGAAGTGAACCTCGGTGGTCATGGACGATCCAACCTGGACGACGATCACGGCGTCGTCACGGCTGCGCGCAACCGACAGGTTGTACTGGGCGTCGTCCTCTTGGAAGACCAGTACGTCACGAGCGGTGTCGGTGCCCAGTTCGTGTCGCCACAACTGGAACGGACGCTTTGCTTCGTCGACCCGGGTATAGAAGAAGTGGCGACTGTCGAGCGCCCACGCGAAGCCGTAGTAGACGTCGGCGAGTTCGTCATCGAGGCCGGCCTGCCCGGCGAGTGGGCGAACGGTGACGCGGTGCAGTTCGTCGCCGTCGAAGTCGGTTCCGACGGCGACCCAGGCGTCATCGGGACTGACGGCCAGGATGCCGACCGAAAGGTAATCGCTCTGTCCGGCCTCAACGTTCTCGTCGAGAATGACCTGCTCGCCGTCGAGTGTCGTCAGTGGATCAATCGCGGGAGGCGTCAGATCGTCCCCGGCGGCGCCCACGCGACAGCTGATCGGGTAGTTGAGGCCCTCGCGGGTTCGTTCGAAGTACCACCACTTGCCTTTGCGGACCGGCACCGAGATGTCGGTCTCTTCAATCCGATTCTTGATCTCGTCGAAGAGTTCGTTCTCGAGGGGCTTCAGCTCCGCCATGGCGGAGCTCAGGAACTCGTTCTCGGCCCGCAGGTGGGCGAGTACCTCCTCGTCGTCGCGGTTCATCAGCCAGTAATAGGGGTCGTCACGGACGTCGCCGTGTCGCGAGATGGGGAAGGGGCGTTGGGGAACAGTGGGGGGAGTGGGCACGTCCCATTTTGGCAGCATTTGTTGTCAGACGGCGACGGGGATTAAGTACTATGGAGATAGGGATTATTCCAAAGGAGCGCAATGGCTATCGACAATCTGGACTTCAGCCGGTACCAACTGGGGTGGTCGGACGACCAAATTCCGGTCTTCAAACCGAAAAAGGGCATCAACGAGGCCATCGTGCGCGAGATGTCGGGCATCAAGAAGGAAGAGAAATGGATGCTCGACTTCCGCTTGAGCGCCCTCAAGCGCTTCGAGAAGAAGCCGATGCTGCCCTGGTTCGCGACGCGTATGCCCGATCTCGACTTCAACGACATCTACTACTACATAAAGCCCACCGAGAATCAAGTGAATCGTTGGGAAGATCTGCCCGACGACATCAAGAACACCTACGAGCGCCTCGGGATTCCCGAAGCGGAGGGCAAGTACTTAGCGGGCGTCACGGCCCAGTACGAGTCTGAGGTCGTCTTTCACCGCAACCGCGAAGACCTCGAACGGCTCGGGGTGCTCTTTTGCGACATGGATACCGCGATCCGCGAGTATCCCGAGCTGGTGCGCAAGTACTTCGGCACGGTGATTCCACCCAACGACAACAAGTTCGCCGCGCTCAACTCAGCGGTATGGAGCGGCGGATCGTTCATCTACGTGCCGCCGGGCGTCAACGTCGACCAGCCGCTGCAGGCTTACTTTCGGATCAACACCGAAAACATGGGTCAATTTGAGCGCACGCTCATCATCGCCGACGAGGGTAGCCAAGTGCACTACGTCGAAGGATGTTCGGCCCCCGTGTACTCGACCGACTCGCTGCACTCCGCCGTCGTTGAATTGGTGGCGCTGCCCGGCTCACGTATCACCTACACCACGATTCAGAACTGGTCCAACAACGTCTACAACCTCGTGACGAAGCGAGCGCGCGCCGAAGCCGAAGCTCACGTCGAATGGATCGACGGCAACATTGGCTCGCGCCTCACCATGAAGTATCCCTCGGTCTACTTGATGGGACCCAAGGCGTCGGGCGAAGTGCTCTCCGTGGCCTACGCCGGTCCCGGCCAGGTGCAAGACGCCGGCGCGAAGATGGTGCACTGCGCACCCGAAACGACGTCCACCATCATTTCAAAGTCAATCTCGAAGGATGGCGGCCAGACCACCTATCGCGGACTGGTCAAAGTTGAGGAAGGGGCCACGGGCGCGAAGAGCTTCGTGCGCTGCGACGCTCTGATTCTCGACGAACAGTCCATCTCCGAGACGAAGCCGTATATGGAAGTCGGCGAACAAGACGCCTCCATTGGTCACGAGGCGACGGTTTCCAAGATCGGCGACGATCAGTTGTTCTACCTCATGAGCCGCGGTCTCACCGAGTCCCAGGCCATGGGCATGATCGTGAACGGATTCATTGAGCCGGTGACGCGCACGTTGCCCATGGAGTACGCCGTGGAGTGGTCGAGGTTGATCGAGCTCCAAATGGAGGGCTCGGTCGGTTAACGAGGCGGCCGCCACATGGTGTAGTAGGCGGCCCCACCCTCGACCGGGCGAAGCGTGTCGACCAGTTCAAAACCGAATCGTCGGTAGTACGCGATGTTCTCTTCGCGAGGAGTCTCTAAGTAGACGCCCACGCCCTCGGCGTCGATCGCCACGAAGGCGTGTTCCAGTAGGAGCGTGCCGACCCCGCGTCGCTGGACCGAGGGATCAGCGCAGAGCACCATGAGATACCAATGGAGGTCCTTCTTGTGGGCGTTGGTGATCGCCACCATGTAGGCGTAGCCCACCCCGAGCGCCCTCGGTCGTCGGTACATGGCGCGCAAGGAACTCGGTAACTGAGCCAGCTGGGTCCCCACGGCAAGGGGATAGCCTCTCGTCCTCTGCCACGCCGCCACGCCCACGATGTCGTGGTGTTCGTTGCGCACCGTCACGACGTGGCCCTTCGGTCCCATGTGCGCAAAGACCGAACGAAAGAAGATGGGCAGGCTGCGGCGCCGTTGGCGATCGTCGGGAAAAAGGTAGGAGAAGAAGGGGTCGTCGAAGAAGGCCTGACCACCCACCTTCGTCGCCTGCGTCATTTCCGCCCGATTGAGCGACTTTTCATCGATTCGGTACGAAGCCATGGGGGACATTCTTAACGACACCGTCGAAGCCGCGTGAAAGAATAGGCAAATGGGTATGCGTGAAGAGTGCAAGCACTTCCAGAGCCGGACCTACAAATCGGGCGAAGTGGCGCGGTTTTGCGTGCTCGGCAACGCCCCCGACCAGCCCTGGTCGTGTCCGGAGAACTGCGTTACCTACGAACGTCGCCTGGTCGACGTGGGCTGGTCGCACGGCTCGCTGGTCGATAAGCCCGTCGAACTTCCTCCGGACACCAAAGCCTCGATCGACGAACGCCGGGAACTGCTCGAAATGGCCGGCGAGATTGTGAACAACGTCGCGCCCGAAATGTACGAAGAGCGCCGCAAGCAGCTCGACGAGCTACAGCGCAAACAACGCGGCTGGAAGTTCTGGCGGCGCTAGTCGCCGCTGAAGCTCGGTGCGCGTTTCTCCACGAAGGCCGTCATGGCCTCGCGAAGATCATTGCTCTGGAGGTACATGGTGTTCCAGCGCGCTACGAAGTCGAGCCCTTCGTTGATGGTCCGTCCATCGTTGGCCGCCAGCACGGCTTTGGTGCCTTGGACCGCCAACGGCGAGTTGGCAGCGATCTCGTTCGCGAGTTGAGTGGCTGCGCCCAGCACGTCGTCGGCGCTGTCGCCGTGCACCGAGTTCACGAGTCCAATAGCCTGGGCGCGCGCGGCGTCAATGTCCTTGCCGGTAAAGGCCAACTCGGCCACGTGACCAGCGCTCACCAACTTCGGCAATCGTTGCAGGGTGCCGAGGTCGGCGACGATGGCCACCTTGGTCTCTCGAACTGAGAATTTCGCGTTGGACGCGCAGAGTCGGATGTCGCACGCACTGATGAGGTCAATGCCGCCACCAATGCAGTATCCGTGGACGGCGGCGATGACCGGCACCGCGAGGTTGGCGACCGACGTCACCGAGGCCTGCATGGTGCGAACGGCCCTGTAGGTGGTTTCGTTCGTTGCCGCCGGCGAACCGGACCGCCCCGATGCCGCGAAGCCGCCACCGAACTCTTTCAAATCGAGGCCGACGGTGAAGTGAGGTCCCTTCGCGGCGAGGATCACGACCCGAATGGACGAGTTCTCGCCGATGGCCGCCGCGGCCAACGGCAAGTCGCGCCACAGCGCGCTGCCCATGGCGTTACGCGCCTCTTCGCGGTCCAGGAACAAGGTGGCCACGTGACCTTGGACCTCGAGGGTGAGGACGTCTGACGAAAATGGCACCCGTGCTCCTTCGTTACCGTGTAACGAGCCTAGGTCTCGCCGGCCAGGGAGTTAGCCCCTGCCGGTACACTGCCATGGTCCCGATATCTATGAAATCCTTCGCTGATTCAGCTTCCCTCTTCATTGCCGAGCGCTCGGACGCGCCTTCTCGACAGGTGGCGTGGGAGGCGTTCGAGTTCGCGGGTCTCCCGACGACCAGCGACGAAGTCTGGCGCTACGCCCCCCTGCACGACTTCGCCCTCGACCGATTCACGGTCGTGGCGGAACCGAAATCCGCGGCCGACTCGTCGTTTGCCGCCCAACTCTGCGAGCGCGCCGGACTGGCGATTCGGGTGGTGGACGGGTTCTGCGTCAGCTCGGGCGTCACCGTCGACGGCGTCACCGTCGAGGCCGTTGAATCGGCGCAGTCGTTGTCGGGCTCGACCTTCACGACCCGCTACGCGAGCGACACCTTCGCACTACTGAACATCGCCCTCGCGCCCACGACGACGATTATCCGCGTCGCGGCCGGCGTGAACGTGGCCGAGCCCATCGTGGTGCTCAACGTCGCCAACTCAACTTCGTCCTTCTCACGTACGCAAATTTTCCTCGGTCGTGGTTCGAGCGCCACGATCGTCGAATACTTCGAAGGAGGCGCCGACGCCCTAGTGGTGCCCCTCAGCGAGTACGAGGTGGGCGACAACGCGTCGCTGCAGCTCGTCACGTACCAACGCCTCGAAGCAACTTCGTGGCACGTGGCGCGAACCACGGGCTTTCTGTCCCGTGACGCACGCTTACGTCAAGCGGTGGTCGGGATCGGTGCGCACTACAACCGCTCGCGCAACGACGCCGAGATGCTCGGCGCTGGGTCAGAGAATGAACTGCGCACCACGTTCCTCGGATCGGGCACCCAGGTGCACGATTTTCGCACGCACCAGCTGCACCACGGAGCCCGATCGCGTTCTACGTTGTTATCCAAGGGCGCCGTCGCCGATACGTCGCGTTCGATCTACACCGGGCTGATTGAGATCGAAAAGGGTGCCAAACGCACCGACGCTCGCCAGACCAATCACAACCTCCTGCTTTCGCCGGGCGCCCACGCAGACAGCGTGCCGAATCTCGACATCCGCGAGAACGACGTCATGTGCGCGCACGCGTCGAGCGTGGGGCCGCTCGACGAACTGCAGCGTTGGTACTTGGAGTCGCGCGGGGTCACCCGCGACGACGCGGAGCGACTCATGATTCAGGGCTTCTTCTACGAGATGCTCGCCAACTTGCCGCCACAGTTGGCTGAATTAGTGGAACGCGACGTGACTTCGGTGCTCGCCGCCGTGAACGTCGTGACGCCGTGAGAGCGCTCTCGTTGGGACTGCTCAGTGATTTTGAGAGTGGTGTACCGCGCCAATTCCGAGTGGACAATCGGGTACTGGTCGTGGTGCGCATCGAAGACGACGTCTACGTGCTCAACGATCGATGCAGCCATGAGGACTTTAGTTTGGCCGAAGGCGAAGTCGACGTGGACTCGGGCGAGATTGAATGCGCCCGTCACGGTGCGATGTTTCGCTTGAAGGACGGGGAGCCGACTTCGTTGCCGGCGACGCGGCCGGTGGCCCGCTACGACGTGCGTAACGTGGACGGCCACTTGGAGGTGCTCGTCCCGTGACCTCCACTCTCATCATCGACGGACTACGGGTTGAGGTCGCCGGAAAGGAAGTCCTCAAGGGCTTTGACCTCCAAATGCGTTCGGGCGAAGTCCACGTCATCATGGGTCCGAACGGTTCGGGTAAATCCACTTTGGCCCACGCCCTTGCTGGTCACCCCGGTTACACGGTGACGAGCGGCTCCGTCAGCATCGACGGGGTTGAGCTGTTGGAGCTTTCGCCCACGGAGCGCGCCCGCCACGGACTGCTGCTGGCCATGCAGCAACCCATGGAAGTCGCCGGCGTTCGCCCGCTCGATCTTCTCGTGGCGGCCGGAGCATCCCCCGAGCACCTGCGAGAACGCATGGATGACGAAGCGCGACGCGTCGAACTACGCCCTGAGGTGCTCGACCGATTCGTGAACGTCGACCTCTCGGGGGGAGAACGTAAGCGCGCAGAAATGGTCCAGTTCGGCGTGCTGCGTCCAAAATTCGCGGTGCTCGACGAGATTGACTCCGGTCTCGACGTCGATGCGCTGGGTGCGGTCGCCCGCCGACTGTCCCAGGCGACCACCGAATGGGAGTGCGGTGTGCTCGTCATTACCCACTTCAAGCGACTCTTGCAGGAACTCCCGCCCACGATGATTCACGTCATCAGCGGCGGGCGGGTGGTGGCGACCGGAGGGGCCGAACTCTCCGAGACCCTGGAGCGCGATGGTTACGAGCCGTTCCGGGTCACGAACGACTGAACCGGACTCTCGGCGAACGAACGGTAAACTCGCACAATGGCTAATAGCGGAAACGGCGCCTCGAGGCCCACTGACGGGTCGCGGTCCGCCAAAAGTCGAGCACTGGCCAACGAGCACCGCCTCGTAGCGTTGGGCGAGGCGGTCGACCGCCAGGCTGGCCGAACGCCCAAGCGTCACCGCCAGCCGCGCCGTAGAGCCAGGCGGTGGGTCATCGCCGCTCTGGCCGTGGTCCTGCTCATCGGGGGCGTTCTAGGGGGCGGCTACCTCTACGCGCTCATCCAGTTCAATCGCATCCACAAAATTCCCGTAGCCAATGAGCTCCCGGTGATTTCCGGAAAGCCCTTCAACATCCTCATGATTGGTTCGGACTCGCGCGCCGGTCTCAGCGGACTGGTCGCTCGCCAGACCGGGGCCACCAAGGGCGCCGCCGCCGGCCAGCGAAGTGACGTCGTCAAGATCGTGCACGTGGACCCCGCGGCGGGCACCATCTCAATGCTCTCCATTCCGCGTGACACGATGACCACCTTGCTCGCCAACCAGAGCGTCTACGGCAAGTACAACCGCATCAACGTCAACTTCGGCAATGGTCCGTCGCTGTTGGTGCAGACCATCACCGCGAACTTCGGCATTCCGATCAACGACACCATCATCGTGAGTTTCGCTGGCATGATCAATGCCGCCGACGCCATTGGTGGCGTCTACTTGAACTTCCCGTATCCGGCGCGCGACGCCTACTCCGGACTCAAGATAACGCACCCGGGCTGCCAACAGATCACCGGCTTCGAAGCCCTTGCGGTCGTGCGCAGTCGTCACTACGAGTGGTTCCAGAACGGGGCGTGGAATAGCGACGTCACAACCGACTTCGGGCGCATCTGGCGTCAAAACGTCTTCCTGCGCGGCATGGTCAATCGGGCCAAGGGCATCTACAACCCGCTCACCATTAACTCGTTCCTCTCAAAATTGCCCCAAGGAATCTCCCTCGACAACAACTTCAGTTTGAACGAACTCATCGGGCTGGCCGTCAAATTCCACTCCATCAATCCTGCGACCATTCAGACCATCACGATGCCCGTCGCGCCGGGCGTCTATCAAGGCAATGACGTTGAGTTCGTCCAACAGCCCCAAGCGCAAGAGGCGCTCGTCAAGATGTTCGGCAGTCAACTGTTGACGCCGACCAACCCCCCGCCCAACGCCTCGGGCCAGGCCCCGCTTCCTCCGCACGTGGCTATTCCGACCACCACTACGACAGTGAAGCACACGACGACCACCACGAAACACACCGGATCCACGACCGGTTCGGTGGCGCCCACGACCACCACGACGCAACCACCCGAAGGTGATCAGTTCTTCGATCCCACGGTCTGCATCCCGTAAGACTCAGGCGACGGCTTCGTCGAGTCCTTGCACGAGGGTGTTCCAGGCGAGCGTCGCACACTTGATACGCACCGGAAACTTCACGACCCCCTGTAGTGCGGCGAGCTCGCCCAACGCGCGTAGATCGACCCTCGCCGGTTCGCCGTCGTGGGCGAGCGTCGATTCGTGCACCGTCATTAACTCTTTGAAGGTGGCGATGGTCGCGCGAACTTGATCGAGTGGCTTGCCTTTTACGGCGGCACTCATGAGCGAGGCCGAGGACTGCGAAATTGAGCATCCGGTGCCGGTCATCTTGATGTTGGCGAGCACGCCCTCTTCGACGTCGAGGTAGACCACGATTTCATCACCGCACAAGGGGTTAAAGCCCTCCACTCGTACCGCCGGAGGTGCCTCGAGTTCGCCGCGGTTTCGCGGCGAGCGGTAGTGATCGAGAATAATCTCGCGGTAGAGGTCGTCGAGGTTCGTCACGACTAGCCGAACATCTTCACCGCGTGGCCGAGCGCCTCGAGTAGCACGTCGGTGTCCTTGGTGAGCGAGTACGGACCGTACGAGGCGCGAACGGTCGCGGCCAAGCCAAAGCGGCGCATCAACGGCTTCGCGCAGTGATGGCCCGGACGCACGCAGACGCCGAACTGGTCGAGCACTTGAGCGACGTCGTGGGGGTGCACGCCTTCGACGTCGAGACTGATCACGCCGCCGCGGTCCGTCGTGTCAGCGGGCCCAATGATGCGCACCCGACCCTGAAACTCTTCGTCGAAGCGGCTCAGGGCATCGGCCGCGAGTGCGTGCTCGTGGCGAGTCACGTTGGTCATGCCCAAACCTTCGAGGTAGTGCACGGCGGCGTTAAGCCCTACGGCCTCGGCGATCGGCGGCGTGCCCGCTTCGAAACGGGTGGGACCGTTCGCCGGCGTGTAGCCGTCGGTGCGCACGTCGGCGATCATGCCGCCACCGCCGAGGAAGGGCGGCATTGTGTGCAAGATGTCCTCGCGCGTCCAAAAGACGCCAATGCCGGTCGGTCCGAGCATCTTGTGACCCGTGAAGATGAGAAAGTCAATGTCGAGCGCCACCACGTCGGTCGCCGAGTGGGCCACGGACTGCGCGCCGTCCACGGCGATGAGTGCTCCGTGACGGTGGGCCAGCGCGGCCAGTTCGCCAATGGGGTTGATGGTGCCGAGCACGTTGCTCATGCCGGCCACGGAGAGGAGTTTGACGCCCCGCATCAACTCCTCACTGCGTGAGAGGTCGAGCCGATAGTCGTCGGTGACCGGAATAAAACGGACCTCGATCCCGGTTGTCTCTCGGAGTTGGAACCACGGCACGATATTGGCGTGGTGCTCCATCTCGCTGACCAGTACCACGTCACCCGAGGCCAGGTTCTTGGCGCCCCACGATTTCGCGAGAAGGTTGAAGGACTCGGTGGCGTTCTTCGTGAACACGATCTCGCCCGCGCCGCCCGGCGCATTGATGAAGTGCGCCACCGATTCGCGAGCCCCTTCGTAGGCCGCCGTGGCTTCGCTGGCCGTTTGGTAGACCGCGCGGTGGACGTTGGCGTGGCGAAGCTGGTAGTAGCGACTCATGGCGTCGATCACCGCGTTGGGCTGCAGGGAGGTCGATGCCGAGTCGAGGTACGTGATCGGGCGGTCGTAGATGAGGCGGTTGAGTTGTGGGATGTCGGCGCGTACGCGACGAGCGCTGAAACTCGTCACGTCGCGACCGGACGCCACGCGTCGTAGCCGTCGAGTTCGATCGATTGGGCCAGTTCGGGACCGGCCGAGTGGACTATCTGTCCGTCCACCAAGATGTGCACGTGATCGGGCTCGATCTCTTCGAGCAGTTTCACGTAGTGGGTGACCACCACGACGCCCATGGCGGGGTGCTCGCTTCGAATCGTGCGCACGCCGTTGGCCACGATGCGCAGAGCGTCAATGTCGAGTCCCGAGTCCGTCTCGTCGAGGAAGGCAATCATCGGCTCGAGGAGGGCCATTTGTAGGACTTCGTTGCGCTTTCGTTCGCCACCACTAAAGCCATCGTTCAGGTGACGCTCGGCGAAGGCTGGGTCCATGCCCAGGCGGTCCATCCATTCGGCGAGGTCGAGACGGACTTCGAGGATGCTCAGTTCCTGGAGGTCTTTTCGCGCGGCAATGGCTTGGCGCAAGAACTGGACCACGGAGACCCCGCCGATGGCCTCGGGATATTGAAAGGCGAGGAAGATGCCTTTGCGCGCGCGCTCGTCGGGCGTCCACGCGGCGATGTTCTCGCCGTTGAGCAGGATCTCGCCCGCGGTAACGACGTAGCCGGGGTGACCCATGACGACGTTGGCCAAGGTGGACTTTCCGGCCCCGTTGGGACCCATCAACGCGTGCACTTCGCCGTCGCGCACGATGAGGTCCACGCCTCGAAGAATGGAATTGCCGTCGGCCTGCGCGTGAAGGTTCCGAAGTTCTAGAAGGGGCGTCGACACGGCCACGAGCCTACCGGTCGAAAACGGGCCATTGACCAGAATTACCAGCCGCGCGCGACCCATTCGTCGAGGTGGGGGCGTTCCGCGCCGATCGTTGACTCGGGGCCGTGGCCCGGCCAAATCGTCGTCTCGTCGCCAAAGACGCGAAGCAGTCGCTCGTCGATAGAGGTGACGATAGTGGCGAAGTCGCCGCCCTCGAAGGTGGTGTTCCCGGGCCCACCGGGAAAGAGCGTGTCGCCGGTGAAGAGCATGGGCGTGCCTTCCAGGGCAAAACAGATACTGCCGCGGGTGTGTCCGGGAGTGTGCACGGTGCGAAGGCGAAGATCGCCGACCGAACGCACCACGTCGTCATCGAGGAGATGGTCGTAACTGGGTAGCATCGCCGAGTCCTCTTCACGCACCCAGACGTCGATGCCCGCCTCTCGCACCTGTTCGACGGCGCCAATGTGGTCCCAGTGACCGTGGGTCTCGAGAACCGACGTGACGCCAAGACGGGTGGCCACGCGTAGAAGTCGGTCGTGTTCGTTGGCGGCGTCGAGCAGGGTCGCTTCGCCCGTTCGCCGACAGCGCACCACGTAGACGTTATTTTCGACCGGGCCCACAACGAAGCGGTGCACTTCGGCGAGCGCGTCCGACCAGACCAGTTCCACGTTATCCATACCTCAGACTGCCACGTGGCCGCGTGCGTTCACGGTTGAGTAAAGTCGCAGTGACCGGGCGTAGCGCCCAGCAGGCGAGAGGGACAACGATGAATTTTGGATTCAGCGACGAACAAGAGGAACTCCGCAAGATGGTCAAGCGCTTTCTCGAGGAGAAGTCGCCCGAGTCCGAAGTCCGGCGACTCATGGCCACGCCCGAGGGATACGACACCGCCGTTTGGGAGCAGATGGCGAAAGAGTTGGCACTGCAGGGACTCGGCATTCCCGAAGAGTTTGGGGGCCAAGGCTTTGGTCCGGTCGAACTCTACGTGGTCTTCGAAGAGATGGGCGCGGCGCTTTTTTGTTCGCCCTACTTTTCGACCGTCGCCTTGGCGGCTAACGCCGTCCTCTTCGTCGGCAACGAAAAAGATAAGGCCAAGTACTTGCCCGGGATTGCTTCCGGAGCCACCATTGCGACGGTCGCGCTCACCGACGACGACGGGCTCTGGGATCTCACCACTACGTCCACTACCGCGACGGCCTCGGGCGACCACTACGTGGTCAACGGCGTGCGCAGTTACGTGACCGACGGCAACGTCGCCAACGTGATCTTCGTGCCCGCCATGACCGACCTCGGCCTCTCACTGTTCGCCGTGGAAGGTACGGCGTCGGGCGTGGCGCGCGAATCGCTCTCGACGATGGATCAGACGCGCAAGCAGAGCCGAGTGGTCTTCACCAACGCACCGGCCACGCTGGTCGGGACGAACGGGGGGGCGCTTGACGGTCTCCAAATCACCTTGCAGGTGGCGGCTGCCGCACTCGCCGCCGAACAAGTCGGTGGGGCGCAGCGCGTGCTCACCAATTCGGTCGAGTACGCGAAGAATCGTGTGCAGTTCGGCCGACCAATCGGTTCGTTCCAAGCCATCAAGCACAAGTGCGCCGACATGCTGCTCGATGTCGAGTCGGCCAAGTCAGCGGCCTACTACGCCGCCTGGGCGGCGCAGGAACAGAACGACGAACTGGCCATCGCTGCGTCGCTCGCGAAGTCGTTCTGCTCCGAGGCCTACTTTCACTGCGCGGCGGAGAACATCCAAATTCACGGTGGCATTGGCTTCACCTGGGAGCACCACGCTCACCTCTACTTCAAGCGCGCGAAGAGTTCGGAACTGTTCTTAGGCGATCCGGCCTACCACCGCGAACTGCTGGCGCAGCGCTTGGGCATCTAGCGCCGCGTGCTCGTCCACGAGCAACTCGAAAGCGGTACGTCACTGCTCGACTTGCGCATTGCCACGTCGAGCGCTCGACCGGTCGCCAGTCACGTCCTGGTCGTCGTGCACGGACTGCCGCGCGCTATGGGCATGGGACGTCAAGCGGCGGGACTCTTGCCGGAGCTGGCGGAACACCTCGCGACCGAATCGGGATGGATGGTGGCGACGGGCACCCTGTCCGGCGTGGGCGGCAGCACCGGAACCTTCTCTGCCACGCAGTGGCGAGCGGATCTTCAACAGATTCTCAGCCGCGTGCAACTGGGTGATCGCAAGATCTCTATGGCCGGCTTCGGTTTCGGCGGTGCGTTGGCGCTCGCGGCGGCGGCCGACGACGAACGAATCAAGGGCGTCGCTACTTTCGCGACGCCGGCCCACTTAGAGCCGTGGTGCGGAAGCGCGGACGAGTTTCGCCGAGCTGTGCAGGTCGCCGGCGTGGTGGGCGACGAGCGTGAACTGCTGACGGCCGAAGAGTTGCGCGATGACGTCTTCGCCATCGATCCGCTGGTCTCGATCGCGAAGATCCCTCCGCGTCGGCTGATGGTGGGTCACGGTACCGAGGACATTGAGATCCCCCCACACGACGCGAGAGACCTCGTGGCGGCGGCCGATGGCCGGGCGGAACTTCGCCTCATTCAAGGAGCCGGACACCAACTCCGCGCCGATCCGCGAATGGTGGCGACGTTATTGGGTTGGCTCGACCGGCACCGTTGAGAGTGCCTCATCGAGGGCGCGCCGAAGTTCGCGCGCCGACCATTCGGGACGAGGGGACTGCGTGAGGGCACGCACGACGACGAAGTGTCGCAGCCCGTCCTCGACCAGTTTTGCGACGTTGCGTGCGTTGACGCCGCCGGTCACGAAGACCGGTCGGTCACTTCGCGCTTGGCTCTGGACGGCGTAGGCGACACCCGTACCGCGTCGCCCCGGCTTGGTGGGCGTCGCGGCGATGGGTCCGGCACTGAAGTAGGTAGCCGATTGATCAAGGGCCGCGTCAAACTCGTCGCGCGAATGCGTCGACAGTCCCACGATGGCGTCGGGACCAAGCAGTTCACGACAGTGCTGCACCGTGACGTCCTCTTGGCCCACGTGCACCCCGTCGGCGCCCACGCCGAGGGCGAGCTCTGGCGAGTCGTTGATGATGAAGGGTACGCCAAAACTCCGACAGATTGGCGCCATGAGTTCGGCGCAGGCGCGTTGGCGGGCAAGGTCAACTTCCTTATCGCGGAGTTGCACGACGTCCACCCCACCGCGCAGGACGTCGGCGAGGAACGATTCAATGTCCTCGCGCACGGGCACGCAGAGGTAGAGGTGGCGAGTGTTCAGTTGGTTCACCCACTCACCCTAGAAGTCCCCCGCCTCCGGCACCGCCGCACGTGCGGGTGGGGCAGAATGGAAGCATGCAGATTCCCGCCAAGGCCGATTACGCAATTCGTGCCCTGCTCAGTTTGGCCGCCAGTGACGCCTCGGTCAGCGCCGAGCATTTGGCGCACGAACAGGACTTGCCCGCGAAGTTTCTGGGGGCCATACTTTCGGACCTCCGTCGAGGAGGCCTGGTCACGAGCCAGCGCGGTCCCGAAGGCGGCTTCAAGTTGGCGCGCGACGCCGATCAGATTTCGATCGCCGACATTCTGCGCGTGGTGAGTGGCCCAATGGCCGGCGTTCGCGGTATGCGACCCGAGACCTTGCTTTACGAGGGCGACGCAAAAAACCTTCGCGAGGTATGGATCGCCGTTCGCGGCGCGCTTCGTGAAGTGCTCGAACACGTCACCCTCGGTCAAGTGCTGCGGGGCGAGTTGCCCGACACCGTCACGAGATTCACCGCCGAGACAGATTCCTGGGTCACTCGCACCCCATGAAGCAGATTCATACCGACGGCGCCTGCCGCGGTAATCCAGGACCGGGCGGCTGGGCGTGGGCGAGCGGCCGCGACGAATTCGCGAGCGGCGCCGCGGCCCACACGACCAACCAGCGCATGGAAGTGCTCGCGGTCATTGAGGCGTTGCGCGAGAACGATGAGAGTCCCATCGAGATCGTCAGCGATTCCTCCTACGTCGTGAAATGCTTCAACGAGCGCTGGCACGCGGGCTGGCTGCGACGAGGTTGGAAGAACTCCCAGGGTAAGCCGGTGGCCAATCGCGACCTCTGGGAGGAGCTTTTCGCTCTCGTGCTCAACACGCCGCGTGAGGTGACCTTCTCGTGGGTGAAGGGCCACTCTGGGGACACGATGAACGACTTCGTCGATGTCCTCGCGACCGAAGCCGCGGACCGCCAGCGTGGTCGTCACTCATAGAGCGAGTTGGCCTTCGCGTCCGCAACACGCAGAAAACATTAGGATTCCCTAGGGGGTCGAGCACTATCAAGGTAAAGGATAAAGCGTGACGAACGAGGTCCAGCAGTTCGATGTGGTCGTAATCGGAGGAGGACCCGGCGGGTACGCGGCGGCCCTGTACGGCGCGTCGGCCGGGCTTAACGTGGCCATTATCGAGCGTGACAAGGTGGGTGGTACCTGCCTGCATCGCGGCTGTGTGCCCGCCAAGGAGTTTCTCGAGACGGCGCACGTTCGACGCACCGTCGAGCACGCCAGCACTTTCGGCATTAGCACGAAGGGTGTGGCCGTCGACTTTTCAGTGAGCCAAGCTCGCAAGAACGAAATAGTCGAACGTCTCTATAAGGGCCTGTCCGGACTCATCAAGGGACGAAAGATCACGACCTTCGCGGGAACGGGCCGCCTCGATGCTGACGGTTCGGTGAGCGTCGTCGATGGCGCCGACGCCGGGGTGGTCGCCAAAGGCACGAACGTGATCCTGGCCGCTGGTTCGGTACCGCGCACCTTGCCCGGTTTCGACGTGGACGGCACGGTGGTGGTCACTTCTGATGAGTTCTTAGATCTCGGCGCCCTACCCGCCACGGCCGCCGTCATCGGGGGTGGGGCGATTGGCTGCGAATTCGCTTCCATGCTCGCTGACATGGGTACGACCGTCACCATCCTCGAGGCGTTGCCGACCATTCTCACCGGTTGCGACACGGAAGTCGCGACCGTAGTCGGTCGTGCCTTTAAGAAGCGTGGCATTGATATCAAGACCGGTGTCAGCATCACTGGACATACGCCAAAGAAGGGTAAAACGACGATCGCCATCGAGGGCGCCGATGACGTCACTGTCGACATGATCGTCATGTCGGTTGGTCGCCGACCTCGAACCGAAGGTCTGCTGGGTGACGGCACGGGTGTCGAAATCAATGAGCGGGGCTTCGTGGTCGCTGACGGCAACATGCGCACCGCGAATCCCCACGTCTACGCCGTCGGCGACGTGGTTGCCGGCACGCCCCAACTCGCGCACGTGGGCTTTGCCGAGGCCATCGTCGCCATCAAAACCATCCTGGGTGAGCCGGCGATCCCCGTGGACTACGACCGCGTGCCGTGGGCGATTTACTCGAATCCCGAGGTGGCCTTTTGCGGACTTACCGAGGCCAGCGCCAAAGAAAAGGGCTACGAGATCGTGGTGAAGAAAGATCCCTTCGGTGGTAACAGTCGGGCCCAGATCATCGGCGACACCGAAGGCGTCGTCAAGATCATCGCCGAGAAGCGGGCTGACGGGACGGCGGGCCAGATCCTGGGTGTCCACATGGCCGGGCCATGGGTCACCGAACAGTTGGGTGCGGGCTACTTCGCCGTCAACTGGGAGGCGACCGCGGAGGAGGCGGCGGCGCTCATTCAACCGCACCCGTCACTCTCGGAGACCTTCGGCGAGACGCTGTTGGCGCTCGCTGGACGCGGACTCCACGTCAGTTAACGCAGTAGGCGCGGGAAGCAAATCTGGAGAATCTCGAACGGTTGACCTGCGAGACGTACTCGTTCGGTCTACGCGGCGGCGCGGCGACGGGTAAGTGCAGGGGCGGTTCCCCGTAGAGTAATGACAATGACCGACGTCACCCTCCCCTCGCTCGGCGAGTCCGTCACCGAAGGAATCATCACTCAATGGTTCAAAAAGGTGGGCGACTCGGTCGCGCGCGATGAGCCACTCTTTGAAGTCTCGACGGACAAGGTCGACTCCGAGATGCCTTCGCCGGCCGCCGGTATCTTGACCGAGATTTTGGCCGACGAGGGTGACACAGTACAGACCGGTTCCCGCGTGGCGGTGATTGACGACACCGGTGCCGCCGAACGGTTAACGCCCCACGCGCCAGGGGTCGAAGCCCGTGCCCATGACGACGCCCCAACCCCCGCGGCGGCCGTGACGGCCTCCGAGGCCACTCCACATCTCGACGCGACGAGTGGCGTGGTCGTGTCGCCGGTCGTGCGACGAATTCTCGCCGACGGTGGCGTGGAAGCCTCCGCTCTCACCGGAAGTGGGCCCGGCGGGGCCATCACCCGTCGCGACGCCGAGCGGGCCGTGCTCGACGGCCCCACCCAGGAGACGGTGGTGTCGCTCTCTAACGGACGTCGCCGCATGGGTCAACACATGACCGAATCGGCGCAGGTGACACCTCACGGATTCGTCGCCATTGAGGTGGACGGCGCGATCTTCCAGAGGCTCGACGAACTTGGCCGAATGACCCGCGACGGATTCGAGGTTTCCGACGAGATGGTGATCAGCATCGCCGCCGTGCGCGCGCTCGGCGAGTTCGAGTTCCTGAACGCTACCCACAACGGTGACGAGTTGGTCGTCCACCGCTCGGTAAATCTCGGATTCGTTCGCGCGGTGGCCGACGACGGCATGCTCGTGCCCGTCGTGCACGCGGCTGCCGGCCTGACGTTGCGTGCGTTGGCCCGGCGCGTACGCGAGCTCGACGAACGCGTCGCGTCGCGACGCCTGACCACGGACGATCTCATGGGCGGCACCTTTACGGTTCTCGGCGCTCCGAGCCCGCACACCTTGTGGACCCAACCAATCATCATCCGGCCCCAAGTGGCCGTCCTCTCGATTGGCGCCGTTCGAGAAGTGCCGGTGGTCGTCCAGTCGGGCGAGGCCCGCACCCTCGACATCGGTCGACGGGTCGTGCTCGGCCTTTCATTCGATCATCGCATCTGCGAACCAGTAGGGGCGGCGAGCTATCTCGAGCGCGTCGGGGAACTCTTGGCCAACCTCGACGTCGAAGGTGAGCGCTAAATGTTGCGCCGCCGTCACCTCGGGCGGATCTCCTTCGCCGAGGCGAACGATTTTCAACGCGCACTAATGGAGTCGCGCGACGACTATGTCCTCGTGTTCGAACACCCCGCCACGTACACGAGAGGAATTCGCACCCGCGACGAAAACTTTCTCGTCCCGATTTCCTCATTGGACGCAGTAGTGATCGACGCCGACCGCGGCGGCGACGTCACGTACCACGCACCGGGACAAGTCGTGGCGTGGGCGATCGTGACGGTGGCCGATGATCCCTCGGCCGGCAAGTCCCACGTGACGAAGTTGGAGGACGCAGTCATCGCTACGGTTCGCCACTTCGATCCGTCGGGTCACTTGGGCGTCGTCGGTCGACTGGCCGGCTACCCGGGTGTCTGGGTCGACGTCGAGGGGACCCCTTCGAAAATTGCCGCCGTGGGAGTGCGCACGGAGCGCAACCAGGCGGGCCTGCGCAGAACGCTCCACGGCGTGGCCCTGAACGTGGACATTGACATGAAGGGCTTTGACGCCATCGTCCCCTGCGGCATTGCCGACAAGCCCGTGGCGTCGCTTTCGTCGCTGGGCCTCGACGTCACGTCCCTCGACGTTGATGAGCAGTTGGGCGTGGAGTTGGAAGCGCGGCTCGGGGGACCGGCCCACGTGGCGCGCGTCGATCGCAGTCGCGCGACGACGTCGAACGAGCGCCCGCTCCTTCGCCGCCTGCGCAAAGCCGGCGTCGACCCCGACGCCGGGATCCCGATTCGGTCTCGAAAGCCCGACTGGCTTCGTATCGAGGCACACATGGGTAACGAGTATCAATCGCTTCGAACCCTGACCGAGGACCTGCGCCTCGTGACCGTGTGCGAAGAGGCGGGCTGTCCCAACATTTTTGAATGCTGGTCCGCGGGAACGGCGACCTTCATGGTCAACGGGGAGCGTTGTACGAGGGCCTGCGGATTCTGCCTCATTGACACCCGCAAGCCCTTCGCGCTCGACCCCACGGAGCCCGAACGCGTGGCCGAGGCCGTGGTCCGATTGAAACTGGCGCACGCTGTCATTACCTGTGTGGCGCGTGACGATCTGGCCGACGGGGGAGCGGGCGCCATCGCGGCGACCGTCCTCGCCATCCGCGAACGCTCACCCGACACCAACGTGGAAGTGCTCACCAGCGACTTAAAGGGTGACGCGGCGTCGCTGCAACTGATCATTGATGCGCGACCGGACGTCATGAACCACAACGTCGAGACGGTCGCGCGATTGCAACGAGCGGTGCGCCCGAGCGCCGGTTACGCGCGGTCGCTGACCGTGCTCGCTCGCAGTGTTCGCGCCGGTCTCACCGCGAAGTCGGGATTGATGGTCGGACTCGGTGAAACGGCTGACGAAGTAGAAGAGGTGCTCGCGGACATGGCCGCGGTGGGCGTCTCGATCGCGACGATAGGGCAGTATCTTCGCCCGACCGAACAACACCTTCCGGTCGCGCGATGGTGGGAGCCCTCGGAATTCGCGGACCTCGCGGAGCGCGGTAAAAGGCTCGGGCTCTTGCACGTGCAGTCGTCGCCGCTCACTCGCTCGAGTTACCACGCGCGCGAAGCGTTGAGTACCGCTACTCCGGTCGCAGCTCCCGGTCGGCGCTAGAGCGAACTCGACGCGTTGGCACCTCAAATTACCCGCCAACGGGTCGCATGCCTCCGGAGCAAATGTCACGATCTTGTGGAATACTGCCGTCATGCCAAAAATTGAGACGCA
Source organism: Acidimicrobiaceae bacterium (assembly GCA_025350565.1). Classification (GTDB taxonomy): domain Bacteria; phylum Actinomycetota; class Acidimicrobiia; order Acidimicrobiales; family RAAP-2; genus RAAP-2. The sequence continues at coordinate 84,245 of JANXXO010000034.1, read as the reverse complement.
CGTTAATGGAATGCCCGTCTGGAACGACGTCATGGTCGAGACGGCCGAACAACGCCAAGGTGTCATGGACTTCTACACCTCCCTCTACGGCTGGACCTGGGACGTCAGCGGTGAGGAGATGGGTTACTACTCCATCGCCAGCCTTAACGGCGAACCGGTCATGGGTCTCGGGCAGGGTCCTGGCGGGTCCGGCTCGCTCATTCCGTACTTTCTCACCGACGACATCGACGCGTCGGCCTCGAAGGCGTCGGCGCTTGGTGGCACGGTGTTCATGGGACCCATGGAGGTGCCGGGCGCCGGATCGATGGCTCTGGTGAGCGACCCCACTGGCGCCGTGCACGGATTCTGGCAAGCCGGTGATTTCGCTGGCTTTGGCGTGAACTACGAAGCGGGCGCGCCCGGCTGGTGGGACCACTCGTCGAATGACCCCGACGGCGCCGCGATCTACTACGAAGGCATCACCGGTCATAGCGTCATCGAGCCTTCGCCCGGCATGAAGATTTTGGCGCAAGGCGAGCAATGGTTCGCAAGCGTGTCCGAGAACCAGGTTCCCGAGCGACCGACTGCCCAATGGAGTCCGCTGTATATCGTCGACCAACTCGAAGACGCCCGAGCGAAGTTGCGCGAACTCGGTGCGACCATCGTGGTGGAGGAGATGCCGGTTCCCGGCAGCGCCATCTGCGTCTTCGTTGAGCCAATAATGAACTGTGCGGTCACCATTATGGGAGCGGGTCAACCCTCCGAATAGTCGCCGTCGTTCGTTAGTCACGTCCAACGGTTCCCCTCGACGTCTTGCTAGTGAAGTTGAACGACGCCGGTACTACGCTCCTAGGCGTGGTGTCGATCCAGCGCGGTACTTGACACCTCGGCGAAGGAGCGGGCTGCCCATGTCAAGGTGTTCGCTGCGCTCGAAATCGCTCGCCGGTGCGGTCGCCGTCGCACTGGCGCTCGGTGCGCTGCTCGTACCGTCAGCGGGGGCGACGACGGGGCGTGAAGTGAGCGTCAATCCATACTGCCAGGCGATGATTGCGTCACACCCAACCCCCCCGACCAGTGGCGCTGCGACCATTTACCGACGTTGGGCGAGGGAGCACCTTGGGTATTTCGAGAAACTTCAAAAGGAAGCGACGATGGCGCAGGCCAAAAACTCCCTTCGCGTGCTGGTGCCCATTCTTAGGTACGAAGCTCGTTCGACCAACATGAAAACGCTCGACGCCTACGTGCAATCGAAGGCGCTGACGTGGCTTCTTCAGTGGCAAATTTTCGACGTGACCGTCGTCGCGTGCGCAAAATGGGCCGTCAATCTCCTCTAGTGAACGAACGTGGCGAATGAGCGCGTGTCGGGACGGTTCCCGAACGACGCATAATCTCGATGTCGATCGTCGTTTTACCCTTCTTTGGCGTATGTCCATGCTCAAGTATCCCGCCGCCTGGGCGCTCAACAGCGACTTCGATCCCGTGCGAACGCACCACTCGGCCCATCCGTCACTGGTTCCCTTTCAGGCCTCCGACCCCGTGGTGAGCGCCTACGCCGAGATCATCGCCGACTTCTCACGCGACGAACAGGAACTTTTGTTCTTTCGCAATGCGCACAAGGTGTATCGCCTGGACTAGGTCACCGGGACGAGAACTGCCGTTAGGCCACGAAGTATTTGGCCATGGGGTGATGACAGATGATGGCGTCGGTCGTCTGCTCGGGATTGAGTTGAAAGCCTTCCGAGACGGTCACCCCAATTCGTTCGCTCTCAAGCAGCTGGGCGACCTTGGCGTTGTCGGTGAGATCGGGACAGGCGGGGTAGCCCCACGAGTAGCGTCCTCCGCGATACTGCTGACGGAAGAGTCCGGTCAACGTAGGACCGTCCTCTTGGACGATGCCCAGTTCCTCGCGAATGCGTTTGTGCCACATTTCGGCGAGAGCCTCGGCCATCTCCACGCCGAGGCCGTGGAGCAACAGGTAGTCGGTGTAGCGATTCTCGGCGAAGAGTTCCTGACATCGTTGCGAGACCCGCGAACCCATGGTCACGAGCATGAAGCTGGCGTAGTCAAGGTCGTCTGAGTCGACCGGGCGAAAGAAGTCGGCAATACAGAGGAAGGGATCGACGTGCTGGCGAGGGAAGGTGAAGCGAGCCACTTCGGAGACCCTCGTGTCGTCGCCGTACAGGACGAGGTCGTTGCCGTCGGACGCGGCGGGGTAGTGACCCCACACGACCTGGGGCACCAAGAGGCTCTCTTCCTTGGCGATGGCGAGTTGTTCTCGCAGGGTCGCACTGACGCGTACTTTGAAGGCGGGGTCGTCCTCGCCGTGTTCGGGACGAAAGCCCCACTGATTGCGAAAGATGGCCGTGAGGTTGAGGTACTCACTGATCGCGTCGATGGACATGCCTTTGGCGACGCGGCTCCCGAGGAAGGGTGGCGTGAAGAGGGGGTTGTCCAGGGTGACGTCCGGGCTTCGAGCGGGTAAGCCCTCGGGCGCCTCCTGCACTTCGCCGCGAAGACGGCGAAAGACTTTCTTCTCGGAGATCTCGCGTCCGAAGGAAGGGTCCTCTTCATCACCTCGACGCAGCTCGCCGAGTCGATCGAGCACGCGCAGTCCTTCGAAGGCGTCCTTTCCGTAGAAGACCCGTCCGGAGTAGACCTGGCGCAGATCACGCTCCACGTACGTTCGCGTGAGCGCGGCGCCACCCAAGAGCACCGGGACGTGGCTCATGCCGCGTTCGTTCATGAGTTCCAGGTTCTCACGCATGATGAGCGTGCTCTTCACGAGCAGTCCGCTCATCCCGAGGGCGTCGGCCTGATGCTCTTCGAGCGCGCTCAGCATCTCGTTCACGCCGACCTTGATGCCCAGGTTGAAGACCTCGTACCCGTTATTGGTGAGGATGATGTCCACCAGGTTCTTGCCAATGTCGTGCACGTCGCCTTTGACGGTGGCGAGCACCACCCGTCCGCGCCCGCCTTGGTCGCTCTTTTCCATGTGCGGTTCGAGGTGGGCCACGGCCGACTTCATGGTCTCGGCGCTCTGGAGCACGAAGGGCAACTGCATGTCGCCCGAGGCAAAGAGGTCCCCTACCTCGTGCATGCCGTCAAGGAGCAGCGTATTGACGATGTCGAGCGCGGTCATGCCCAGGGCCATGGCCTCGTCGAGGTCGAGTTCGAGTCCTACGCGCGCACCGTCGATAATGCGTCGCCGTAACCGGTCGTTGAGTTCGAGGTCGTCGAGGGAATCGGTCGCGGCGTTCGAGGCCGAGACGCCCTCGTAGAGACCCAACAACACCGTGAGGGGGTCGTACTCATCGTTGCGCCGGTCGTAGATCAAGTCCAGGCAGACGCGGCGCGCTTCCTCATCGATACGGTGCAGGGGCAAGATCTTGGACGCGTGCACGATGGCCGCGTCCAGACCGGCTTCGGCCGCCTCGTGGAGAAAGACGCTGTTGAGAACCTGGCGAGCGGCGGGGTTCAGCCCGAACGAAATATTGGACAGTCCGAGGATGGTGCGAACGCCCGGCACTTCAATCTTCACTCGTCGAATGGCCTCTAACGTCTCGATGCCGTCGCGGCGCGAGTCGACCATCCCGGTGGAGAGGGGGAGGGCCAGGGTGTCAATGAAGATGTCGCGCGGGTCGAGTCCGTAGCGCTGCACGGCCAGGTCGGTGATGGCGCGCGCCGCCCGGACTTTCCAGTCGGCCGTTCGGGCTTGCCCCTCTTCGTCAATGCAGGTAGCGACCACCGCCGCGCCGAACTCCGCCGCGAGTGAGAGGAACCCATCGAGGCGCGTACCGGGTCCGTCACCCTCTTCGAGGTTCACCGAATTGAGCAGCGCTTTGCCGCCGAGCCAGGTAAGCGCTTGGCGCGCCACTTTGGTCTCGGTCGTGTCGACCATGATGGGTACCGACGACTGCGTCGCCAGACGACTCATGATCTCGTTCATGTCGCTCACGCCGTCGGCCCCGGTGTAGTCCACGCACACGTCGAGGATGTGGGCGCCTTCTTTGATTTGGTCCCGACCAATCCCCACGCAGGCGTCCCAATCACCTTCAAGCATGGCTTCGCGGAACTTCTTCGAGCCGTTGGCGTTCGTGCGTTCACCTACCAACAGGACCGAACGGTCCTGTTGGTAGGTGGTGGCCGAATAGATCGACGCCACGGCCGGTTCGAGGAGCGGTGTCCTCGTCGCGGCTCGCAACGGACGGATCGTTTCGATGACGCGCGCCACGTGGTCGGGCGTCGTGCCACAGTAGCCCCCGACCGCTTGCACGCCGTATTCGGTGACGAATTTGGCCAGATGTTCGGCCAAGGCATCGGGCGTGAGGTCGTAATGCATCTTGCCCTCGACGACGCTCGGCAGCCCAGCGTTCGGTAGACAGGAAAGGGGCATCGGTGCCGTGTCGGAGAGTTGACGGAGTGGTTCGTACATTTCGACGGGACCTGTGGCGCAGTTGAGTCCGAGGACGTCGATGCCCAGCGGGCTGAGCGCGGTGATGGCGGCCCCGATTTCGGTGCCGGGCAGCATTCGTCCGGTGAGTTCGATGGTGACTTGGGCCTGGATGGGGACCACCCGCCCGTGGCGGACCATGGCGCGATGACAGGCAGCGATGGCGGCCTTTCCCGACAACAGGTCGTACATTGTCTCGACGATGAGCAGGTCGACGCCACCTTCTAACAGTCCGTAGGCCATCTCTTCGTAGCTGGCCGAGAGATTATCGTAGGAAATCTGGCCGAGCGATGGGAACTTGGTGCCGGGACCAATGGATCCGGCCACGAATTTCGGGGTCGAAGGACTGGCGTACTCGTCGGCCACGCGCCGAGCGATTCGCGCCGACTCGAGGGCCAGTTCGTGAGCGCGCTCGCCGATGCCGTACTCGTTGAGGACGACCGAGAAGGCGCCGAAGGAGTTGGTCTCGATGACGTCGACCCCTAAATCGAGGAACGATCGGTGCAGCTTCTCGACGGCGTCGGGTTTGGTGATGACGAGCATCTCGTTGCAGCCCTCGAAGGCCGCGCCGCCGAAGTCGTCGGCCTGAAGGTCTTGCAGCTGAAAGTTGGTGCCGGTCGCTCCGTCGTAGATGAGCACATGGTCGCGTAGCGCGCTGAGGTACGGGTCCGTACTCGTCGGGCGTGCGAAGGGTGGTCGAGTGAGGGACTCCATTGACTGTTTAGGCTACCCGTACGACCGTAAATCACTACGCTCGTAATGTGAAGATCTACACTCGCGACGGCGACGACGGCACCACCGGTCTCTACTTCGGTGGTCGTGTCGCGAAGAGTTCGGACCCGATTGAAGTGAACGGCGCCGTCGACGAAGCGCAGGCCGCACTCGGATGGGCTCGGTCCCTCAGCGAGAGTGCGCGCCTCAATGAGTTGCTCATCACCCTCGAGCGCGATCTCTGGGTGTTAATGGCTGAAGTCGCCACGTTGCCCGACAACCGGCACAAACTGACGCCGGAGAAGTCCCTGGTAACGGGTGAAATGATTGAGCGACTCGAGCGCGAGATCGACGCGCTCTCCGATGACGTGGCCATGCCCAAGGAGTTCGTCGTGCCCGGTGAGAATCAACTCTCGGCCGCTCTCGACGTGGCGCGTACCACCATTCGGCGGGCGGAGCGCATTGCCGTTGGCTACCCTCTGGAAGGTTCATTCGTCGTTGGCTACCTCAATCGGTTGAGCGACCTCGCGTGGACCATGGCCCGCTTCGCTGAGGGCGAGCACCACCGAACCGCACGTCAAAAGAGTTAGAGAGGAACTGCATGGCCCGTACTGCTCGCATCGCCACGTCCATTGAAGCGGCGGCGCAACCAACGGTGGTCGTGCCCGTGACCTTCGACGATGGCGAGGCGTTCATTGCCGAGTCGGTCCCCCTCACGCTCGGGGGGCAAAGCATTCCCCGCACTCTTTCGAAGGAGTGGTGCATCAAGCAAGGGCTAAAACCCGACGCCGGCAGCGCCGCGGTACTGCGGTCGCTCAAGGACACGAACGTGGTGTTCGTGAGTCTCGGTTTCACGTACAACTCACTCGAGGCCTACCGGCTCGCCGGAGCGGCGGCCGTGCGCGCCGGCGGTGACGGATCGGTGGCGTTCTTCTTACCTACCGACGGCATCGACGACCCACTCGCCGCCGCGCAGGCGCTCGTGACGGGCGCGCTGCTCGTTACCTATAGCTATAAGGGCAACGACGCCATCACGACCTTCGACGTGGTGCCGCTCGGATCACCGTTGCCGTCGGTCGAAACGCACGATGACGTCACCGAAGGCGTGGCTCGAGGAGAGTTTGTGGCCAGCGGCGTTAACTGGGCCAAGTTCCTCGTTGACGCACCGGCTGGTTACATGTCGCCCAAGGAACTGGCCAAGCAGGTTCAGGCACGACTGGAAGAGGACGCGCACGTCACGGTCGAGGTGTGGACCGAGCCACGTATTAGAGAAGAGCGCCTCGGCGGCCTGCTCGGCGTCGGCGAAGGTTCGGCGCAGCCCACCCGGCTCGTCTACGCCACCTACGACCCTCATCCCGACCAGACGTTGCCCCACATTGCCCTCGTGGGCAAGGGCGTGACGTTCGACTCGGGAGGACTTTCGCTGAAGACCGGCGCCGGGATGATGACGATGAAGACCGACATGACCGGTGCCGCGATCGTCATGGCCGCGATCTCCATCGCCAGTCGACTCCAGTTGGCGGTGAAGGTGACTGCTATTGCGCCCATGACCGAGAATCTGCCCAGTGACCGGGCGACCAAGCCCGGAGACGTGTTGACCATTCGCAACGGCATGACCATCGAGGTGCTCAACACCGACGCGGAGGGCCGCCTGATCCTCGCCGACGGACTCTGTCTCGCCGTCGAGGCCAACCCCGATGCGATTGTCGATATCGCCACCCTCACCGGGGCACAACGCGTGGCCCTGGGTGACGACATTGGGGCAATCTTCGCGTCCACCGACGAACTGGCGTACTACTTCGACGGCGCCAGCCAGCGCAGCGGCGAACCGTTCTGGCGAATGCCCATTTTCGCTGGCTACGAGCATCACGTTGACTCCGACGTCGCTGACATGAAGAACATTGGCATCACCGGGTCCGGCGGCATGATCGCGGCGGCCCTCATTTTGCAACGTTTCACCGACGGTCAGCCGTGGGCCCATCTCGACATTGCCGGACCGGCCCGAACTGAGAGCCCGCGCGGTTACACGACGAAGGGCGCCACGGCCTTTGGCGCTCGAACGATCATCGAATTTCTCGAGGCCGTCGCCGACGTGGGCGAGAAGCACTAACCCGCGACGCGCCGTACTCGTTCGTCGCGCGCCGGTACCTCGCGTCGCAGGGACGACGAAGCAACGTCGTTGCCGTCGGCCCTTCCGACCAGCACCGTCGCGAAGAGTTGTTCGTCGACCACGCCCATCCACCGCATGATTTCGGCTTCGCGACGAAAGTTTCCCCACAGGGCTGCCTGCCAACCGCTCTCCTCAATGAGGAGCAACAGGACCATGGTGGCCATCGCGGCGTCGGTGTGCCAGTAGGGGACGGGCCACGCCGACTCGTCGCTCAATCCGGAAGTGGTCTTATCCGTCTCGCCGTAACGCGCGAGGTACGCGCTCGGACGCGACGTCACGAGCACAATGCCGCCGCAACGTTGTAGCCCCGGCGCTCGACGCGCCGACGTTCTCCACGCTTCGTCCGTCGCCACCTCGAAGTACCCATCCACGAGGTCGGCGCCAACGGTGTGCATGCGCACCCCGGCGGCGTTACCGGCCGTCGGGGCCCAAAGTGCGTCGGCGCAGAGTTGGTCGAGCCACTCGTGATTCACCGGCGTGGCGTCAAAGGAGCGCACCATTCGACGTCGGCTCAAAAGTTCGCGCAGTTCCACGCATGCGGTCTAGCAGGCGCAGAATGAGAATGTTGACCAAGCAAGTAACCTTTAAAGGACACAGAAGGAGCAACCGTTGTCCACGCCTCGAGATCTACTGAACGCCGCGAAAGCCGAGATACGAGAGATTGACGCGCGCGACGTCGCGGAACAACTCGACCACTTCACCTTGCTCGACGTGCGCGAACCAGAAGAGTACGAACAGGGCGCCGTCCCCGGCGCCGTCCACGTCGCGCGCGGGAACCTCGAATTTTCCGTCGAGGGTCGTTTGCCCGACAAGAATGCGCCGATTGCCGTGTACTGCGCCGGCGGGGTCCGTTCGGCGTTCGCCACAAAGACCCTCCAGGACCTCGGATACAGCGACGTGGTGTCGATTATCGGCGGCTTCAACAAGTGGAAAGACGACGGACTTCCCTGGTCGACGCCACGAACGATGACCCCGGACCAACGCATTCGCTATCAGCGACACCTCCTGCTTCCCGAAGTCGGCGAAAAGGGCCAGATGCGCCTACTCGACTCGAAGGTCCTCCTGCTCGGCGCGGGCGGGCTCGGGTCGCCGGCCGCTTTGTACCTGGCCGCGGCCGGTGTGGGCACGATTGGCATCATTGACATGGACGTCGTCGACTCCTCCAATCTCCAACGTCAGATCTTGCACAATATGGAGCGCATTGGCATGCGCAAGGTAGAGAGCGCCAAGTTGACTCTTACGGCGATGAACCCCGACGTGAAGGTCGTCACCTACGACACTCGTCTGGGCGCCGACAACATTCTCGACATCATTGATGGCTACGACGTCATCGTCGACGGCACCGACAACTTCCCGACGCGCTACCTGGTGAACGACGCGGCGCTTCTCAAGAACATTCCGGTCGTCCACGGGTCGATCTTCCGTTTCGAAGGTCAGATCACCGTCTTCAGTCCCTACGTGGGACCGTGCTACCGATGCATGATTCCCGAGCCACCACCCGCTGAACTCGCACCAAGTTGCGCCGAAGCCGGCGTCCTGGGCGTACTACCCGGCATCGTGGGATCCATCCAAGCCGTCGAGGCGATCAAGTTGCTGCTCGAACTTGGCGATCCACTGGTGGGTCGCCTGCTCACGTACGACGCCATGGACCAGTCCTTTCGAACCTTTAAGGTTCGTCGCGACCCCGAGTGCCCCGCCTGCGGCGATGGGGCCGGTCCCCTCGTTATCGCCGAATACGACGATCTCTGTATGCCGCACCCTGTGGGGGTTTAGGCGATCACCACGATGGTCTCGGCGAACCGGTCGTGCAGCGTCTGGTGTCGAGGGTCGAACAGCGACCAGAGGTTGTCGATGCCCAAGAGTCCCATGATGACGTACAGCGCGAGGTTGCCGCCGATCACGACCGGGACCGAGGTATAGACGGCGACCACGCCCCAACGCTTCAACGCCTGACGTCGCGTGACGACCGTGCCCGAGCGTTGGTCGCGCACCATAGTTTGGGCGATCCGGTTGCCGACGGTCTGGCCTCGCGGTCCAGCGATCAGTCGAACTTGGTAGATGCCTTGGGTGGCCACGCCGAAGATGAATCCCCAGAACACTCCGAGTCCGGCGCCGAAGACTGCGAAGACGAGATACGTCGGCAAAAACATGATGACGTTGTCAGAGAACGTGGCCCCCACGCGATGCCAGAACCCACCCAGTCGAAGACCGGTGATTGCATCAACGACGCCCAGCACCTTCACGGGCGCGCCGCAACTCACGCAGGTCGTTTCGTTGGTCTGATCGCCACAGGTCGTACATTGAATCCGACCATCTTGGTCTATTGGCGCCAGCGGCGTCCGACCACAGGTTTCGGGACTATGAATTTCGCCTCCAGAGCGACGCCCGCCAGCGCGTAACGTGGGCCCGTGACGCCAGATGAACGTAGTACCGATTCGGGCATAACGGTGCGGCCCGTGTACCACGGCGCCGACATTGAACCCTTTGACGAGGCCAGTGACCTGGGCGAACCCGGTTCCTTTCCCTACACCCGTGGGGTCCAGCCGTCGATGTATCGGGGTCGTCTCTGGACCATGCGCCAGTACGCCGGCTTTGGCACGGCGGAGGCGACCAACCAACGCTTTAAGTTCCTGCTCGACGCGGGCCAAACGGGCCTTTCGTGTGCCTTTGACCTCCCCACCCAAATGGGGTACGACGCCGATCACCCGCGGGCCGAAGGCGAGGTGGGCAAGGTCGGCGTCGCGATCTCGTCCTTAGAAGATATGCGCCATCTCTTGGCCGACCTGCCGCTCGGCGAGGTGACAACCTCGATGACGATCAACTCGACCGCCTCGACGTTGCTCTTGCTCTACCAACTGGTGGGCGAGGAGCAAGGCGTGCGCGGTGAGCAACTCCGCGGCACCATTCAAAACGACATTTTGAAGGAGTACGTCGCGCGGGGCACCTACATCTATCCACCGCGCCAGTCCATGCGACTGGTCGTCGACACGTTCGCATACTGCGCCAAGGAGATGGTGAACTGGAACACCATCTCGATCTCGGGTTATCACATTCGCGAAGCCGGATCAACAGCGGTGCAAGAGATTGCCTTCACCCTCGCCAACGGCATTGCCTACGTCGAGGCCGCCTTGGCCGCCGGTCTCCTCCTCGACGACTTCGCGCCGCGGTTGAGTTTCTTTTTCAACGCGCACAACAACCTCTTCGAAGAGGTGGCCAAGTACCGCGCAGCCCGTCGGCTCTGGGCCACAATCATGCGCGACCGGTTCGGCGCGCGCAATCCCAAGTCCACCATGCTGCGCTTTCACACCCAGACTGGCGGCTCCACGCTCACGGCCCAACAGCCCGAGAACAATATCGTGCGCACCACGGTGCAAGCGCTCGCCGCCGCCCTGGGCGGCACGCAGAGTTTGCACACCAATGGTTTCGATGAGGCGCTGGGTCTGCCGACCGAACGAGCGGCCAAGCTGGCCTTGCGCACCCAACAGGTACTTGGCTATGAATCGGGCATTGCCGACACGGTCGATCCATTAGCCGGCTCCTACTTCGTCGAGTCCCTCACCAACGAAATCGAACAGCGAGCCCGTGCGTACATTGCCGAGATCGATGAGCGCGGTGGTGCCGTGGCCGCCATTGAGTCGCACTACATGCAAGACGAGATCGAGTCGGCGGCCTACGAGTTCGCGCGCAGCGTCGACAGTGGCGCCAAGGTCGTTGTCGGTCTCAATCGCTTCGCAGAGAACGAAACCGTGAAGGCCGACGTCTTTCCGGTTGACGAAGAACAACAGCGAGCCCAAATTGCTCGAGTCTCGTCATTGAAACTGACGCGCAATCACGACGCCGTTCGAGCGGCGCTGTCCGACGTGGAGATCGCGGCGCGCGGCAGTGCCAACGTGCTCTATCCCATGAAGTCGGCCTTGGCTGCCCTGGCGACCCTCGGCGAAGTCGCCGACGTCCTGCGTCAAGAGTTTGGGGTCTACCAGCCGAGCTAACGGGGCAGCGGTTCGTAGTAGTGCGTCACGGTGGGTGGGTCGCTGTAGAACGGGTGCGTCAAGGTTCGCCACCGTTGGAATAACTCGGTCGCGCGAAAGGCCATGTGGGACTCAACGCTGCCCCATCGAATCAGCAGGAGATAGTTCGAACCATTCTCGTGCTGGCGACGCACTTCGGCGCCGAAGCAGTCGGGCGCGGTTTCGATGATTGCAAGGGCGCCCGACATGGCGACTTCGAACTCCTCTTCGCGCCCGGGCGTGACCGGGAGGACGGCGTGTTCGAGTATCACGAGCGCGCCATCAATCGCGCGCGCAGATGTTCGTCATTGGCGACTCCGATGGCGGTGTGCGCGAGCGCCATGGCCCCGTCCATGACGGCTCGATCGGCGTCCTTCGTAATGCAGGCCTCGGTAAACTCGGGCTGGTGATTGACCGCACCGTTGGTGGGGATCATGATCATGGGGTGGATTGACGCCACCACCAGCGAGACGTTGGCCATGTCCGTCGAGATATTCGGTTTCGCGGCCCCTTCGTCGTCGAGAGTGAATCGACGACCTAGTCCCTCGGCGGCCGCACGGTAGTGGCCGAGGATCTCCTGATCGGACTCCATGTGCGAAAAGGCGCTGCCGATCTCGGCGATGGAGAGTGTGGCACCGGTCGCGCGCGCTCCGGCCTCGAAGCAGGCGTCGATCCGCGCACGCAACTCGGCCAACTTCGCGCTGGTGAGCGACCGAGCCATGAAGCGTCCGACCGCCTTGCTCGGAATGATGTTGGCGGCCGACCCGCCCTCGACGACGTAGCCGTGCACGAAGTCGCCCGGTCGGAGTTGTTGGCGCAACAGGCCAATCGCGACCTGCGCGATGGTGAGTGCGTCGAGCGCATTGACTCCTTGCCACGGCGCGGCCGCGGCGTGGGCCTCTTTACCTCGGAACGTCACGTCGAAGTGGTCGACGGCGAGACAGGTGGCGGCGAGTCGCTCGGCCGGAAAGGGGTGCACCATCATGGCGGCGTGCACGCCGTCGAAATAACCGGAGCGGATCAGATCAATTTTTCCGCCGCCTCCCTCTTCCGACGGTGTACCGAGGAGGATCACGGTGAGGTTCAACTCGTCGGCGACCGCACCCAGCCCAATCGCCGCTCCCAGGGAGGAGGCGGCGATGATGTTGTGGCCGCAGGCGTGGCCGACGTCGGGGAGAGCGTCGAATTCGGCGCAGTAGACCACGCGCAGATCACCCGTACCTTGCGTGGCCCGAAAGGCCGTGGGGAGCGAGGCGATGCCGCGTTCGACGTCGAAGCCGGCACTCTCGGCGAGGTTGGCCACGGCGCGCGAACTCTCGTACTCCTCGTAGCCGAGTTCGGGGTGAGCGTGGATGAAGTGGCTGAGGGCCACGAGGTCATCGCCGCGGGCCCGAATGGCTTCGGTGGCCGTCAAGGTCGTTCTCATTCGACCACCACGACGGTGTCGCCGGCACTCACCGAATCGCCGGCCGCCACGTTAATGGCCATGACGACGCCGGACTTCTCGGCGTTGACCGAGTTCTCCATCTTCATCGCTTCGAGGATCACCACCGTGTCCCCGGCCTCCACGGTTTGACCGACCTCGACGTTGACCTTCACGATCGTTCCTTGCATAGGGACGGTTACGTTGGCGGAGCCACTGCCCACCACGCCGGCGTGGTGCTCACGACGCGGCTTCGCGGCCGTGCTGAACGAACGGGGCGGCCCTTCGTCGCTTGTCTCGGGCACCCACAGCGCGACCGTGACGCGTCGACCGTTGACTTCGGCGATGACTTCTTTTCGAGTGACGCCGTCGCCCACCGCGACCGCGGGGGCGGCCGGCGAGGGCAAGTGCGAGAAATCGAGTTCACCTTCCACCCAGTTCGTCGAGTGCGTGCTGTGCACGAATGCCTCGTCGGACAGTATGACCACGTCGGCCGCCAGCGTGGTGGCGACGCCTTCGATGACCGTCTCTTCAATCGCTCGCAGCATTCGCCGGCGCGCCTTCTCTCGGTCGGCGCCCCACACCACCAACTTCGCGATGAGGTTGTCGTAGTACTGCGAGACCGTGTCGCCCGCGGCGTAGCCAGCGTCGAGACGCACGCCGGGTCCCGACGGTTGGTCGAAACGGGTCAAAGTGCCCGGCGAAGGGGAGAACTTGCCGCCCGACGGGTCTTCGGCGTTGATACGCACTTCTATGGCGTGGCCGTTGGAGCGAATGTCGTCTTGGGTGAAATCGAGTGCTTCGCCGGCGGCGATGCGGAGCTGCCACTCGACCAGATCGAGTCCGGTGACGAGTTCGGTGACCGGGTGCTCGACCTGGAGGCGCGTATTCATCTCCAAGAAAAAGAACTCACCGTCTTGGAATAAGAACTCGACCGTGCCGGCGTTCACGTAGCCACAGGCCCGTGAGACCTTGACCGCCGCCTCACCCATGGCGCGGCGGATGTGGTCAGGAAAGTTTGGAGCCGGCGACTCTTCAATCAGTTTCTGGTGACGTCGTTGGGAGGAGCAGTCCCGTTCGCCGAGCCACAGGACTGAGCCGTGCGAGTCGGCCAGCACCTGCATCTCGATGTGTCGCGGCTGGGCGAGGTAGCGCTCGACGTAGCACTCGGCGCGTCCAAAATAACTCTGCGCTTCGCGTTGCGCACTCTCGAGCGCGGCGGGCGCGTCGTCGGGGGAGTGAACGACTTTCATGCCGCGTCCGCCTCCGCCGTAGGCGGCTTTGATGGCGACGGGCCATCCCACGTCGTTGCCGAAGGCCACGACTTCCGCCGCGTTCTTCAAGGTCTCACTGCGACCGGGCACCCCTTCGACCCCGACCTTGGCCGCGGCCAGTCGCGACGAGATCTTGTCGCCCATAATCTCGATCGCTTCCGGTGGGGGACCAATGAAGGTGACCCCGCGTTGCGTGATGGCTCGAGCGAAGTCCGTATTCTCCGAAAAGAACCCGTAGCCGGGGTGCACCGCGTCGGCCCCGCTTCGGGTGATGACGTCGAGAATCGCCTCGGTGTTGAGATAACTTTCACTGGCGGTTTGACCTCCGAGGGCGAAGGCCTCGTCGGCGAGTCGTACGTGCAAAGCGTTACGGTCGAGTTCGGAGTACACGGCGACAGTGGCGATGCCCATTTCGCGACACGTCCGCATGATGCGAACCGCAATCTCGCCCCGATTGGCGATCAGGACCTTTTGTAACACGCCCACCTCCGTTGACTGACGGTCATTTTCTATCACTCGTCAGTGAAACCCTAATGTTTGTGTATGGCTTCAATCGTCTGGCGAACCGAGCACTTTGAAGAGATCGATTCCACCAACACCTGGTTGGCGCGCAAAGCCCTGGACGGAGCGCCCGAGGGGCTCGTCTGCGCGACCGACTTTCAGACCGACGGTCGCGGTCGCCTCGAACGGACGTGGGAGTCACCGGCCGACGCGTCGCTGCTGTGTTCAATTCTTCTGCGTCCCGATATCGATGTCGACCAACTGCAGTTGGTCGTGGCGGCCGTGGCCCTGGCCGCGCGCGCGGCGCTCGTCCGCCTGAGTGGCGTGCGCCCCGACTTGAAATGGCCTAACGACCTCATAGTGGGCAACGCCAAGATTGCCGGTCTCCTCGCCGAGATCGTCGCGGTGGACGAACGACTCGCGGTGGTCGTGGGCATTGGCGTCAATCTCACGCACGAAGGGCCGAGCGGCGCGTTGTCGGCCAGCGTGCGCCAACTGGCCGGCGTGACCATTGCCGCACCGGCCCTGCTCGATATTCTTCTCGACGAACTGGCTCCGCGACGTGAACAACTCGATAGCGAGCGCGGTCGCGAGGTACTTCGCGCCGAGTATGAACGCGCGCTGATCACCCTTGGCCAACTCGTGCGCGTGGAGCGACCCGACGACGCGGTCACCGGGGTCGCGACCTCAGTGGACGCGACGGGACGATTGGTGGTGGAGGTGGACGGGGTGGAAATGTCCTTCGCCGTGGGCGACGTGGTGCACGTTCGACCCTCCTCAAGGCAGGACGGGTGAGTCGCGCGACGCGCGTCCTCGTGACGGGCGCCGGTGGCCAGGTGGGCGTGGACTTGATGGACGTCCTCGCCGGCGCGACACCCCTCGGCGCCGCGACGAATTTTCAGCCCGACGGTCGGGTCGTGACATCCGACGAGTTCGAGGTGCTAGGCCTCACCCATCACGAGCTCGACATCACGGACCGCGACGCCGTGATGCGGTCAGTAGCGACCGCTCGGCCCGACGTCATTGTCCACTTGGCCGCCTACACCGCGGTCGACCGTGCCGAAGAGGAGAGCGCTCGCTGCTTTGCCGTCAACAGTGCGGGCACGGAGTCCCTGTCGCTCGCGGCACATCACCACGGCGCGCACCTCATTGCACTCTCCACCGACTACGTCTTCGACGGCAACAAGGGCGCCGGTTACGTAGAAGACGACGTGACCAATCCCCTCAACGTCTACGGTGCCTCGAAGCGCGCCGGTGAACTCCTGTGCTCGAGTGGCGACACCATTGTCCGTACGTCCTGGGTGATGGGCGTGCGAGGGAAAAACGTGGTGCATGTTGTGGCTGATCGGGCGATGTCGGGCGCCAGCGTGCGGTTCGTCAACGACCAGACCGGTACCGTCACGGTGGCGGCCGATCTGGCTCGCGCGCTGGTCACCTTGGTGCGCGAACGACCGGGTGGCCTTTGGAACGTGGCCAATAGCGGCATCACCACGTGGTTCGACGTGGCCGACTTCGTGGGAACGACGCTCGGCCGTGGTGACGATTTTGCGATGGCAATCGCCACCAGTGAGCTCGACCCCGCGCCACTGGCCACCCGACCGATCCGCAGCGACTTGGTGACGGCGAAGTTCGCCCACCAATGGACGGCGTTGCCCGAGTGGCGCGATGGCGTCGCTCGTCTCGTGCACGACCGGGCACTGCGTCCGAGTGGCGGGGCCTCATGAGCGACGTGGCGCGGCGAGTGGCCGCGGTCATCGTTGACTTCCACGCTGGCCGGGCGCTCAACGACTGCGTGAACTCGTTGCACGCCGACGGCGTCACGGACATCGTGGTGGTGGAAAATGGGCAAGAGGGTTCGACGCTGCCCGCGCTGTCGGGTCAACACGTGCAGCTCGTGGTGCCGAAGTTGAACCTCGGCTACGGCGGAGGCGTCAATCGGGGTGCCGCGGCCGCGACCAAGCGCTCGTATTTGCTCGTGTCGAATCCCGACATCATCGTGCACCCCGGCTGCGTCGACGCGCTCGTGCGCTACCTCGATGAGCATCCCGAGGTGGCCTTGGTCGGGCCGCAAATCGTTCGTCCCGATGGATCGGTCTATCCCTCCCAACGCCTCTTTCCTAACGTCTGGCTCGCTGGGGTGCACGCCCTCGTGGCTCCGGTGTGGCCACAGAACCCCGCGACCAAGCGTTACCGTTCACCGCGCGCCGACGGTTCGGTGGACTGGGTGTCGGGAGCGTTCTTCCTGACCCGGCGCGACGCCTTCGAGATCGTGGGTGGTTTTGATGAGCGCTACTTCATGTTCGCCGAAGAGATGGCGCTCTGTTGGGCCTATCGCGACCATGGTTTCGGCGTGGCGGCCACTTCCGAGGCGACCGTCACCCATATAGAGGGGGTGTCGCGAGCCCGCGCGAGCCGCGCGATGCTCGTCGCTCATCACCGCAGCGCCATGCGATTCGAGTGGCAGACCGCTCGAGGATGGCGGCGGGTCCTGGCGCCCCTGGCCACGGCGGTACTCGCGCTTCGGCTGTGCGTCGTGTTACTCATCCGACCTCCGAGCTGATTGAACCTTCCCCTAGAATGCTGCGAGGGCTGCGAGTGGTTCTGTGGTTGAAAGTCGATGCCAGTCGCGGGCGAAACGACCCACGTAAGGCGTCTTGTTGACGCTGAGCATGGCGCGGTTTAGAAGTAAGTCCTGCCTCGGCGTGGCCAACCTGGCTCCGTCGAGAGCCGGTGAAGTGTGCGGATTGATGTCCGGAGAGCCTCGTGCTGCCGGCGTGACGCACGGACACCGCTGCAGGCAGGTGTGGGGTCAAAGACCAGGTCAGCACTCGCAGCCCTACTGAAGTACGAACTTCGACCGGTAGGGTACAACAGGACATGAGTGTATTTAGCAAGATTCTGAAGGCCGGAGAAGGCAAGCGAGTTCGCCAACTCGCCGAACTCGTGCCGCTCGTCAACGAGTTGGGTGTTGAGATGGCGGCCCTGACCGACGAGGAATTACGAGCCAAGACCTCGGAGTTTCGCGCGCGCCTCGCCGAGGGCGAAGAACTCGACGACCTGCTGATTGAGGCCTTCGCCGTCGTTCGCGAAGGGGCCACCCGGGTGCTCGGCCAGCGCCACTACGACGTCCAGCTCATGGGCGGTATGGCGCTGCACTTCGGATGGATTGCCGAAATGAAGACCGGTGAAGGCAAGACCCTCGTCTCGACGTTGCCGGTCTATCTCAACGCGCTCGCCGGACAGGGCGTGCACGTGGTGACGGTGAACGACTATTTGGCCACTCGCGACGCCAACTGGATGGGCCAACTTCACCGCTTCCTCGGTCTCACCGTGGGCCGTGTGGGACCGGACCTCTCGGAGTTCGAGGAGAAACGCGAGGCCTACGCCTGCGACATCACCTACGGCACGAACACCGAGTTCGGTTTCGACTACCTGCGCGACAACATGGCGCGCCAAGCCGAGCACCGGGTCCAGCGTGGACACCAGTACGCCATCGTCGACGAGGTCGACTCCATTCTGATCGACGAGGCCCGAACCCCCTTGATCATCTCAGGTCCGGCCTCGGACGTCACGAAGCTCTACTACCAGTTCGCCTCCATCGCACGGGCTCTGGCCCGCGACGTCGACTACGAAGTGGATGAGGAGAAGCGCACCGTCATGCCGACCGAAGCGGGTATCGAGAAGGTGGAGCGTCAGCTCGGCGTCACCAACCTCTACGACGTGGTCGCCACCAACTACGTGCACCAACTCGGTAAGGCCCTCGAGGCCAAAGAGCTCTACCACCGCGACAAGGAGTACCTCGTCGACGCGGGCGACGTGAAGATCATCGACGAATTCACCGGACGGACCCTGGACGGACGACGGTGGTCCGACGGACTACACCAGGCCGTGGAAGCTAAGGAACGAGTTCGGATCCAAGAGGAGAACCACACCTGGGCGACTGTCACCTTGCAGAACTACTTCCGCCTCTACGCCAAGTTGGCCGGTATGACCGGTACGGCCGAGACCGAAGCGGCCGAGTTCGGGAACACCTACAAGTTGTCGGTGGTGCCCATTCCTTCGAACCAGCCTCTCGTTCGTCTCGACCAGGCCGACCTCATCTTCAAATCCGAAGCGGCCAAGTTTCGCGCGATCGTCGACGACGTGCGCGAGCGAAGTGACCAAGGTCAACCCGTCCTGCTCGGGACGGCCTCGGTCGAAAAGTCTGAGTTACTCTCGCGCGAACTGTCCAAGGCGGGCATCACGCACGAGGTGCTCAACGCCAAGCAGCACTTCCGCGAAGCCGAGATCGTTGCGCAGGCCGGTCGAAAGCACGCCGTCACCGTCGCCACCAACATGGCCGGCCGAGGTGTCGACGTCGTGCTCGGCGGCAACTTCGAAGGACTGGCCACTCGCGAAGCACTCGGTCGGGGCTACCCGTCCGGTAGCGAAGAGTTCGACGCCGCCTACCAGAGCGCGCTCGCGAACTTTCGCGCCGTCTGTACCGCGGAGGGTGACGAAGTCCGAGCGCTCGGTGGACTCTACGTCCTCGGTACCGAACGCCACGATTCTCGCCGCATCGACAATCAGTTGCGCGGCCGCTCCGGCCGTCAAGGCGACCCCGGCGAAAGTCGTTTTTACCTTTCCTTGGAAGACGAACTACTTCGACTTTTCGCCACCGGGGCCGTGTCGTGGGTCATGGACCGCACCATGCCCGACGATCTGCCCATCGAGGCCAAGATGGTCAGCAAGGCCATCGAGCGCGCGCAGAACACGGTGGAGGGCAAAAACGCCGAAATTCGAAAAGACGTGTTGAAGTACGACGAGGTCATGAACGAACAGCGCAAAGTCATCTACGGGCGACGCCAACAAGTGCTCGACGGTGAAGACATGCACGACGCGACTCTTGCCATGATTGAGGAGACGTTGACCCAGGTCATCGAGACGCAACTCGAGGGCGAATTCTCCGAGTCGTGGGACCTCGCCGCGCTCGGCACCGAACTCATGACGTACTACCCGACGAAACAGAGCGCCGACGACCTCGTCCAGTATGAAGACCGCGACGACATCATCGCCCTCGTCGTGGACGAAGCGCTCACGCAGTACGAGAAGAAGAGCGAGAATTTTCCCGGGGGACTGGACACGGCGAAGGAGATCGAGCGTGACGTGATGTTGCAGATCCTCGACCAGCGTTGGCGCGATCATCTCTCGGACATGGACCATTTGCGCGACGGCATTCACTTACGTCAAGTCGCCCAACAGGACCCCTTGACCGCGTGGCAGCGAGAGGGCTACCTCCTCTTCGAAAAACTGCTGGCCAACGTTGACGCCGACTTCGTGCGCTACATCACCCACGTTGAAGCCATCGCGCCCGATGAGCCCACCACGGCGGACGAGGGCCTCGAGAATGCCGTCACCAACGCCGAAGCGGTGGCTCCCGGAGCGACCGAGTTGCCCACGCACGGCGCGGCCAAGTCGACGTTGCCCAAAGAGGGCGACAAGATTGGCCGCAACGAACCGTGTTGGTGCGGCTCGGGCCGGAAGTACAAGCAGTGCCATGGCCGACCCTAAGGCCGAGAACGCGCTTCGAGAGGCACTGGGCACCCTCGAAGACCTCGAAGCGCGTTGGACGGCTGCGCGCGACTACCTGAAAATCGACACCAGTCGCGAGCGCCACGGGGAACTGAGCGAACACGTGGCCGATCCGAATTTGTGGGACGATCAAGACCGCGCGCGTGACGTCACCACCGAGCTCGGCCGGCTCACCAACGACCTGGACCAGTTTGACGAACTTCGAGGCGCCCTCGACGACAGCCTCGTGCTGGTCGAGTTCTCTCGCGAGTCGCTGTCGGCCGGTGACGCCGATTGGTCGCTGATCAACGAATTGACATCAACGGTTGCCTCCCGCGGAGTGAAGATTGCCGCGCTCGAAACCCAGAGTCTCTTCAGCGGACCGTACGACGCCAACGACGCCATCGTGGAACTGCACGCGGGCGCAGGTGGCACCGACGCGCAGGATTGGACCGAGATGCTGATGCGCATGTACTCGCGCTGGGGTGAACGTCGTGGCTTCGGTGTCGAAGTGGACGAGGCGACGGAGGGCCAAGAGGCCGGACTCTTGTCGGCGACGTTCATCTTGAAGGGTCGCTTCGCCTACGGCTGGCTCTCGGCCGAACGGGGGGTCCACCGACTCGTGCGAATTAGTCCCTTCGATTCGCAGGCCCGTCGCCAAACCAGTTTCGCCAGTCTTGACGTGACGCCGCTACTCGATGACAACTCCGCGGAAGTGGAGATTGACGAAAAAGAATTGCGAATCGACACCTATCGATCGTCCGGGGCCGGTGGCCAACACGTCAACAAGACCGATTCGGCCATCCGCATCACTCACCTTCCCACCAACATTGTCGTGAGCTGTCAGAACGAACGGTCCCAACATCAAAATCGAGCCCGAGCGATGCAGATCCTCGAGGCGAAGTTGGCCGAACGCGCGCGCGCCGAACGACAAGCGGCGATGAACGCTTTGAGTGGTGACCGCGGCGATAACGCGTGGGGCTCACAGATTCGCAGTTACGTGCAAGCGCCCTATCAACTCGTGAAGGACCACCGCACGGAGTTCGAAACCGGCAACGTCGAGGCCGTCCTCGACGGTGACCTCGATGGTTTTATGGAGGCTGAACTGCGACGTCAGCGATTTACATCATAAGAATTTTGAGAGCCCTGTAACTCACGGCTTTGGTGGCACGGAAAGTCAAAGTCCCCAAACTAGAATGGTCTGCGTACATCCGGGTGTTGCACGCCCCGCTACACGACCTCTAAGGGAGTTCGCGTGATTCGCTTTGAGAACGTCTCCAAGACTTACAAAAACGGGA
The DNA here is from genome assembly GCA_025350565.1 of Acidimicrobiaceae bacterium. Lineage (GTDB taxonomy): Bacteria > Actinomycetota > Acidimicrobiia > Acidimicrobiales > RAAP-2 > RAAP-2. The sequence continues at coordinate 62,882 of JANXXO010000034.1, read as the reverse complement.
CGCCGGCGCTGAAGGACATCTCGATCGACATCGAGAAGGGGGAGTTCGTCTTCCTCGTCGGGGCGTCCGGTTCCGGAAAGACCACCTTTTTACGACTGCTGCTACGCGAGGAGCTACCCGACCAGGGCCGCATCCTCGAGGCCGGTCGCGATATTGGCGAACTGCCGAAGTGGCGGGTCCCCTACCTCCGGCGCAATATTGGTTGCGTCTTCCAAGACTTCCGCCTGCTCCCCAATAAGACGGTCTTCGAAAACGTCGCCTTCGCCTTGGAAGTCATTGGGCGACCACATTCGACGGTTGAGTCCCAAGTTCCCCAGATTCTTGAACTGGTGGGACTGAGCGACAAGAGCAAAAACCTGCCGGCCGAACTCTCCGGTGGCGAGCAACAGCGCGTCGCCGTCGCGCGCGCCTTCGTCAATCGACCCCTCATTCTGCTCGCCGACGAACCCACGGGTAATCTCGACCCCGCGAACTCCGAATCGATCATGGCCCTGTTGGAGCGAATCAACCGGACCGGCACGACCGTCGTCATGGCGACGCACGACAAGGCCCTGGTGGACCGAATGCGTCGACGCGTCATCGAGCTCGACCGCGGCGAGATGATTCGTGACCAGGTTCGAGGCGTCTACGGCATTGATGAAGGAGTGTCCATCGCATGAGTGTGTACCTGCGCTACGCCTTCAAGGAAACCTTCAGCAACCTTTGGCGCAATCGGATGATGACCATCGCCGCGGTGCTCACGGTCGCCGTGTCACTGTCGCTGGTGGGATCGGCCCTGTTATTGAAGCAGAGCGCGGCCCAGGCGTCGGTGACGTGGCAACAAGGAACCCGGGTCACGGTGTGGATGCAGGCCACCGCTTCGTCAGGGGAGATCGCCAATATTCAGTCGCAACTGGCCTCGTTGCCGATCGTGAAGAACTGCAACTACCGCACCCAAGCCCAGGACTACTCGCAGGCCAAGAAGTTGCTGCAGCCGACGGAATTTAATGTTCTCAAGGTTGCGGATGTCCCCTCGTCGTTCGTGTGTGTCCCGACCATTCCCGCCGACGCCTTCACCGTCGAGTCGACCTTCGCTCATCAGCCCGGCATTTACGCCGTGACCTCGCCCAATCAACAGATCCGGCAAATGAACCACGTAATTCGCGTTTTGCAGATCGTGTTCTTGGCGCTCGCGCTGGTGCTGTTGCTGTCAGCGGGCGTGCTCATCCTCAACACCATTCGCATGGCCATCTTCGCTCGACGACGTGAAGTGTCGGTGATGAAGTTGGTGGGCGCCACCAACTGGTTCATCCGTATTCCTTACATCACCGAAGGTTTTATTCAGGGTCTCTTGGGATCGGCCGTGGCCATCGCCGCGGTGACGGCGTTGCACACGTGGTATCCGTTACACGATGAGTTTGCGCTCAGCACCACCGCGATGCTCTACACCGAAGGGGTCGTACTACTGGTTGGCGTCATTGTCGGCTCGATTGGATCAGCCTTTGCCGTCCGTCGGTTTCTAGACGTTTAGGCTTTCGTCTCGACCGCACGAGCGCGCGACATGACACAGTAGGTCGTCATTGACGAAGTTCTACCTGTTTTTGCGTGTCGCATCTGTCGCCACTATTGGAAAGTCGGAGGTCGAACGGAATGTGCCATCGAATTCGATGACGAGGCCTTCGTAGTTGGCGAGGCCCTCCAGGAGTGCAAGCGCCCGCGAACCGGCCACGGCGAGCGCCGTTGCCAGAGCGTCGGCTAAGCCGAGATCCGTACCCGTCACCGTGGCCGACGCGGCCCGTGACATGTGGCTTTGCGTACGGGGGTCAAAGAGGTGGCAACCGCGCTCGTAGGTTCCCGACGTGGCCACCGCGCCCGGGCTTTCCACGACGCACGCGAGGTATTGGGTTGCCGCGGGATTGACGATTCCGATGCGAAACGGTGCACCGAGATAGGGCCCACCGAAGCATGCGGTATCGCCGGCGGCGTTGACGAGAGCTCCTCGAATATTGCTTCGGCGAAGCACGTCGAGCGAGCGTTGCGCGGCCCAGCCCTTTACGTAGCCCGTGGGGTCGAGGCCGCCGGGAAGTGACCACGGATCAAACCAACCCTCGGAGACGGACCTCGCCATTTTGCACATTGCCAACACCTCGGCGATAACGGGCGAACACTGCTCGAGACTGACATCGCCCCGACGAAGGCGAGAAAGGGGACTGTCAATCTTGTAGGTGCTGAACTCTTCATCGGCTTCATGAAGCAGGTCAACGGCTTCTCGCACGAGGGACAACACGTCATTGGACGGCTCAGTGTCGTCGTAGAGATCGAAGGTCACTATCGTGCCCATGACTTCTTCTTCGTGGTGCACGATGCGCCGCGTACCTTCCACGTGCGTGAGTTCGTCGGTCAAAGGCCCAACTTCGAGAGGGCGGACTGGAGCGACTGCTGGAAACCGGCGGTCGTATAACTGGCTCCAGAGACGCCCTGGATGTTCGCGCTCTGAGCCCTCAGCGCCTGCTGTTCGAGCATCGGGATTGACTGCTGGTCAATGTACTGGGAGTTTGGATTTCCCCCGTCGTCAATTGACGCAATAGAGACGTTCGTGATCGTGGTTCCCGACACAGATACCTTCACCGACAGAACTCCGAAGCTGTAATTGGTGGACGCACCTATCGCGCTGCGCGAGGTTGCCGGTGCTGCCGTGGTGGTCGGGGGGCCCACCGTGGGGCTCGTCGGCGGTGGCGTAGAGCCGCTCGAACGCGGAGCGATCGTCGTCGTGGGCGTGGTCGACCGGGTTGGCACCGTCGCAGCCGACAGGGAATTGGGAGAAAGAGTGACGGCCGTCGAATTGAAGCTTATGAGTCCGACAATGCCTACGACGGTACTGGCAATCACGATGGGTGCACGCCTCATTGGGATCGCCCTAACTGAATCGTCATGTTGATTTCTCCATGTCCTAAAATGCGAACGCTTCTTGATGAATTCGGTCGTGCCCGGCTCCCAGGCGCACCAGTGCCTTGGCCATGGACTCGCTGAAACCGGGAGGTCCGCACACGTAGATGTCAGAAGTACTCAAGTTCCCCAGAAGCTGTCGAAGTGCTTTCCCGTCCAGGTGTACTTTCTTTCGCGACCCGACAATCTCGTGGAGTTGTCCGTCGCGCTCAATTACGAGCTGCGCTATCTCTTTACGATGCACGAGGTCTTCGGCCTTCGAGGCCCGTAAGAGTACGGTCACATTGGTACCCGGGGGGAGATCTTCGAGCAATGCTCGAATCGGAGAGATTCCCACGCCCGCACCGATAAGTACCACGCGCCCGTCACCTTGACGGGCGTGACGGGTGAACACGCCATAGGGCCCCTCGACGATGACGCGGGTACCCGGCTTCAGTCGCGTCGTCGCCAGACTCTGTAGACCGAGACGTTTCACCGTCATTCGAATAAAAGGTGGGCGGGGCAGGGCCGACAGAGAGTACGGATGCGAGTGCCACCAGAGACCTCGGGCCATGAAGCGCCACTGGAAAAATTGCCCGCCGGCGACCTCAAATTGGTTCATGTTGCGACCTTTGATGATGACTGAATACACGCCAGGAGCTTCTTCACGCACGTCCGCCACGCGTAATTGATGGCGCAAGTTCCGCGCCAGGGGTCGCACGCCGCGGACGGCGAGTACCGCGCCGAGCGCCACCACCGAAAGGGCAATCCAGAAATCCAGCGACAAGGGGTGACCAATAAACATCACGCCTGCCTTTATCTCATGGGCGAATGCCAAGACGACCGCGAGGTAGAGATAGAGATGGACGACCCACCACGTCTGGTACTTCAGTTGAAGACGTATCGCGGGTATCGACGTCACGCCGGCCAACACTAAAAGCGCGAACGCGACGGTTGCCGAAAGCATGTCGGGGTAGTGGTAAATAAACGCCCAGAACTCGCTCAAAAGACCAACGTGCGAAGCCTGAGCGTAGCCAATGGTGATCAAGATTACGTGTAGGGCAATGATGGCGATGGGCCATCCCCCGACGGTTCGGTGCCAGTGAACGAGTCGGACTTGGCCTACGGTTTGTTCGAGCCACGGGAGTCGCGTCACCAGCAAAACCATGATGATTAGTAAGTACGTCCCACTTAGTCCGGTTACTCGTCCCGCAAAAGTGAACCAACCGCCGGCCGACTTGAATGATCCGAGCGACTCGCCGATGAAAGCGAGACCGACAGAAATAAGCAGCCCTATCCCGGCCAGGAGGGCGAGATTGTTCGCAGTGCGTCGTTGGGGAGGGCGCGCGACCCGGCGTGGAGCACGCGATGGTCGAGGCTTCGTTTCGAACGTCATGCTCTCGGGGTTTTGTCGCCCCGTTCCGTTGGTCATGGTGGGACGATACGGCGCTACCACAAGCGCCAACCTATGAGTCGCCTATGAGTTTGATGAGATTTTGTCATTGCTCCCTATGCCTCGTAAAAGTGATGAAACGTATCACGGTTCAACTCTTGGCTCGCGCGAGATTGGCGGCGGCGGACATCGTGATGAAGTCGCGAGTCCACCAAGATTCGAAGTATCGAGCGGGTGTTCCCGTCATCGACGGCAGTAATTCTGAGCCGTTGGGTGCCGATGCCAGTCCATTGCTGACCGAAGGTTTGTAACTCGAAAAGTTGACCCAGTCCGTGTTGATATCGAGTTCCATTGCGCGAACGGCACCTGCGCGCGCAAGAAGATTTGCCAGGTCGGTGATGTTGAGCCCTGGGCCACCGACGTAGACGAGTGCGCCATTGGCAGTGATGCCCAATCCTGATCGCCAGACATAGACCGCGTTGCCTAAGGTGAGTCCCCATTTTCTCGTGTCATTCGCCTGGAGGCCCGCCACAGGATGACCCTGATTCACCAAGAGGTCGAGGTTCTGACGAACGGCCACGATGGAGTGGTTTAACGTCATGCCCTTATTCCACGCCACCAAGTTGCTCGAACCATTGCGGTACACCACGAAGGACGCCGCGCCATTTCGCAGCGGGATCTCGACTTTGCCGGCCGTGAAATAACCGCCCTCGGCATTCGCCATGAGGAACCCAGCGTTAAAGGCGGCGACGAGCGTGCGCGCCGCGGGCGACTTGATCGGGGCAGTCAAGGGAAAGGGACCGCCGCCAGGGATCGAACTACCTGAATAGAGCGACGCGTGCAACAATTTGGTATCCATCCATACGACCCCTGCTACGTAACTGGTATGCACGGCATCGGGTCGAAGCGTGGCTTCGTAGATTGCGGGGACTCCGTGAACAAGGCGGCCGACCGGTGACCAAGCGCCCTCGCCGGGGAGAGCCGGTGACGTGAAGGGGACGATGGCCATCGGCACTGGAAGATAGGAACTTGAGCTCACGGTCCTTTGGTGGGAGGACGTGGGAATACGGATCGACCCCGGGGGAGGCGTCCCCCCTACGGGCGGCGGATGTTGCTTGTACCATTGATTTTCCGCCCAGTTGACGAGGCTCGAAGCGCCGTGGCCCCGAGCCCACTCGGCAAAACGTGAGCCCAAGGACGCACCCAACGCTGGATTCATCAAGGCACTCCCGAGCGAGAACGTCAGCCAAATCAAGAACGCCATCACCATGAGTAGGACCGTCGCCGCAACACGTCTGCGGGCTCGTTTCCGCCTCGTCTTGGCAGAAAAGATGTGACGAGTGCCGTGCAGCCCTTGGCGGGGCGGCTTATAACGGTTGACAGTTGACTGTTCAACGGGCATCTAGCGCGCACTCAGCCAGGTACCCACGGCGGGCAACGTCACGAAGGCCAGCACCACACCGCCTACGAGACTCGAAACTATCGCGAGTTGGCGCCACTGCGAGCCGGCAACTTGGACTCTCGTTCGACGAACAAAATCCTTCGTTGACAGCTGTGTCGTCTCTTTGAGATGTCCGAGCACGTGAACCGTCATACAACCAAACCACAGAATGAAACTTGCCTGGTGAAGTGCGAGCAGGTTGGCGCGCCAAGAGTGCGACACGAAGAGTAGGAGTATCCCCGACGCGAAGAGAATTATGGTCAAGATCGCCACAAAGGGTCCGAGCAGTCGCAGCACCATTCGTGGCGGGCCCTTCTCAATGTAGGCGGGCGATCGCGCGTAGTACTTGGCAAAGCGCCAAAAGGTGCTTGCTAGTTTCACGAGAACAGGTGGCACGAGCAGCATGCCAATGAAGACATGGAGGGTGAGGAGGGAACCAACCCGCAGCACGGTAATGCCTTCGATGGCCAGTAACACGAGCAGCACGAGAGCTGTTGAACTCGTCAATCGGGCGTTCGCTTCCGTGCCGAAGTGGCGCTTACTTTGCTCACGTTGGGCCTGCGACGGACTACTTCGACGTTCGAAAACCCCTTGATGGTGCACCGTCATGAGCAGCCGGTCGCCATCAATCGGAAAGTGGCCCGAAAGGCGATGGCAGAGCGTTCGATCCCCAGGGGGCTCCGGTCATCGATCGTCATGAACCAAAGGATAAAGAGAGAACCTTACGACCTCATTAAGGTGGACAGACTCTTCAACGATTCTTACATTTGAAACGCTTATTTGACCGGTTTTGGCGGCCTTCCATCAGCGTTGCACAGTCGCGTCAACTTTCCAGGTCCTCGCTCGGGTGAAGAGGCAACTTTTGCGCAACGAGGCGCCAACTGATTTCGAATTTCGCGCCGCCGATTGACGCGGTGCCGATGGTGCAGTGTGCTTGCGTCGCGCGAATAATCGAATGGGCAATCGCGAGACCGAGTCCCGTGCCGCCAGCCGGTGTGGAAGTGCGATGGAATCGGTCAAAGATGACGTCGCGATCGTTCGGGTCAATGCCTGGACCGCTATCGTCGACTTCGAGCGTCACGGTATTTCCGTTCGTGGCAACGATCACCTCCACTTGGCCCCCTGGACCGGCATATTTGCACGCGTTGTCGATGAGGACTCCGACAAGTCGGTCGACGGAATCGCGCGGCGCGCGAACGAGCGGTTCTTCATCGCCCAATTTTAAATAGATGAGTCGCAAACTCGTCGTCGCCGCAACCGCTTGAAATCGCTCAGAGCAGGCAAATGCAATGTTCCCGAGATCGACGATTTCGTCCGAATGCGGTTCGAGTTCTCCATCGGATCGAGCGAGCCACAAAAGGTCTTCGACGATTCGATTGAGACGTCGGCCCTCGCCTCGGATTCGTTCGAGTGCGGAACGGTAGGACTGTGCGTCTCGATCCTGGCTCAGCGCGATCGACACCTCAGCTTCAATCACGCTGAGCGGTGTCCTCAATTCGTGCGAGGCGTCTGCGGTGAACTCACGCTGGCGGCGTTGCGCACGAGCGATGGGCGATAGGGCGCGTATTCCCACGACGAATGACGCGCCAAACATTAAAACAACCAATACGGTTCCAAAAATCATCTCAGCGTTTATCAACGAAACTTTGACTCGGTCAAGGTCCGCCAGACTCTCACCGGCTACCAGCCAACCCGATTCGAACCTCACCGCACGCACCGCGAACACCGTGTGACCAAGCCGTAGCGAACCGTTGCCCGCCGTCCACTGCTTCGACGGGAGTCGCGGTGCACCGGCGTTGAGGGCTGTGATCGTACCGTCCGAGGCGACCTTCCAAACCAAAATTGGAACATCATCATGGTCCAGTTCGCCTGAATCTTTGAGCGGGTTCCTGGGGTTCGCACTCTCATGTAGTTCTACGCCTTTGATGCTCAACACCAGTCTTTGATCAAGCCGCGCGTCCACCAATTTGGTCAGGTGATTAATTAAGGAGAAATTGAAGACGAGGGCGATGAGTGCATAACTGCCCATGCCAATCACGGTGGCAACGACCGCGACTTTGCTCGCGCGAATCCGATCGGAACGTTCGGTTTTCACGACTCCACCATTCGATAGCCAAACCCTCGAATGGTCTCAATTCGTGCCTCGCAACGCGAAATCTTGGCGCGAACTCGGGCGATGTGAACCTCAATCGTGTTGGATCCGACGGCATCGGCTTGATCACTCCATACTTGATTGGCGATGGTTCGTCGGGAGACGGCTGTCGGGCTTCGGCGCAGGAGCAACTCAACGAGAAGGCGTTCGGTCGAGGTGAGTTCAACGTCGCGGCCGGCCGCACGAAGTGCTCGAGTCGATGTATCAAATTCGAGGTCACCACAGCGGATCACCTCGTTGAACCGCAATGCCGGGCGTCGTTGAAGGGCCTGGAGTCGGGCCACGAGTTCGTCGAAATCAAAGGGTTTCACGAGGTAGTCGTCGGCGCCGGCATTGAGGCCTTCAACGCGATCCAATGGCGCGTCGCGAGCGGTCAAGATCAGAATCGGAGTGGCGACGTCACTCGCTCGAACCAAGGTGAGCGCTTCGATACCGCTGCGCTTGGGCATCCGCCAGTCCAAGATCGCCACCTCGTATTCGTTCATTTTGAGCATGGTGGTCGCCGCCTCGCCGTCAATCGCCACATCGACCACGTAACCCGCCTCGGTGAGTCCGCGTTGAAGCACCTCTCGAAGCGTTCGGTCATCTTCGGCGACGAGAATTCTCATTTCGCGAATTGCAGCTCACAGAAAGTATGCGGTGTGTGATTGTCGCCTCGTGACTGAACACTGCTACGTGGTGATTGACCCGCCGCCATAGTGCGAGGCTCGTTGCCCGACGTCGATCGACGTTTCGGACGGTGCATCGACGCCATTGGTCCCGTTCCAAAGAGTTGCGAACAAAAGTTCGCTGGGGTTGGCTCCTGCGTGAGAGACGTGGCCACGACTGTCAACGCTACTCTTGGCCCCCACCCAACTTGTTGGTCGTGCCGGGGTGACGAAGACCGAGTCGTCCGTCCGTTGTCTCCTTCACCCACAACGTCGGTGAAGCGCGATGAGGTTACCCGTGATCGATTCGCCTCGTCGACCTAGAGGAAGGTAGGTCGGGGCGACTCGGGCAGTTCGCGAGCAAATTCGGGCTGGTCGGCGAGTAGGCGAGTGAACGCGGCGGCGAGTCCGGGCGCGTCGAGGCCCAATTCGGCCAACAAGAGGTCTGGTCGGTGCTGTTCAAGGTAGGCCCTGGGCGTACCCAGAATTCTCGTCGTGGGAAAGGGCCGCGCCAAGTCCTGCGCGCGACTGCGAATCGCCGACACCATCAAGGTACCCGCGCCACCGTGGCGAGTGCCGTCTTCGACGGTGATAATGCGGTCGTGGTTCAGTGCTTCGTCGATCATCCGGGCGTCGGGCGGCAAGACGCGTACGTCGTAAAGGGTGACCGCCTGGGCCGCCTCACCCATCAGCCTCAGGGCTTCGTACGCAGCCGGCGCCATTTTGCCGACCGCGAGCACGCATAAGGAGCCGTCGCCTCGCACCACCTCGCGGGCTTCGAGTCCGTCACCGACCTTGCCGTCGAAGGGAGCCGGAACGGTCTTGGGAAACCGCAGCGCAGTGGGCGTGGACATCGACAGGGCCATGGCGAGCATCCCCGACACCTCTTCCGCCGACGAGGGCGCGAAAACGGTCATGTTGGGGATGGCGAGACACAGCGCCATGTCCAATAGACCGTGGTGGCTCGGACCGTCGTCCCCGGTGATGCCGGCGCGATCGAAGACGAACACGACCGGTAGATCGAGGAGACCCACGTCGAGGTGGGCCTGATCGAAGGCCCGCGAGAAGAACGTTGAATAGATGGCCACCACTGGCTTGAGTCCGCCCATCGCCATTCCGGCGGCGGCCGTGACGGCGTGTTGCTCGGCGATGCCCACGTCAAAGAATCGATCGGGAAACTGTGCTTCGAAGTTCAGTAACCCGGTCGGACCGGCCATGGCGGCGGTGATGGCGACCACTCGCTCGTCGGCGCTCGCGAGTGCGACGAGCGAGTCGGAGAACGCCTGAGAGAAGGACTGGGGTGCGGCGGCCTCGCCCGGCAGTCGCGGGGACAGTTTGAAGTCGTGCATCTTGAGGTCGTCGTCCACCGCCGGCTCGTAACCTCGCCCTTTTTGCGTAAGGACGTGCAAGACAATCGGCCCGTCCCAGAGCGCGGCGCTCTTCAGCGCCGCCTCGAGGGCCTCGATGTCGTGGCCGTCAATGGGGCCGACGTAGCGAACGCCGAGGTTTTCGAAGAAGGTGTGGGGCGTGACCATCTCGCGCACGACTGAGGTGAAGCCATCGAGGCCGAGGTAGGCCGCCTTACCGACGCGCGGAAGTTTCGGCACGACGTTTCGTACCTTCCCTCGGACGTTGAGATAGGTCTTGTTGAGTCGCAAGTTCGTGAGCGACTCCGAGAGTTTGGAAATGGTGGGCGCGTAGCTTCGTCCGTTGTCGTTGAGGACGATCACCACGCGCTGGTTGGCGTGACCGAGGTTATTGAGCGCTTCGTAGGCCATGCCGCCGGTCAGCGAACCGTCGCCCACGACGGCCACCACGTGTCGCTTCCCGCCGCGACCAATGAGTTCGCGGCGCTGCTCGAGGGCCACCGAAAGTCCGTGCGCGTAGGAGAGGGCTGTGGAGGCGTGACTCGACTCAATCCAGTCGTGCTCGCTCTCGGAACGGTTGGGGTAGCCCGACAGGCCGCCGCGCTGGCGCAGATTTTTGAAGCCGTAGCGGCGCCCGGTGAGCAGTTTGTGGACGTAGGCCTGATGGCCCGTATCCCACAGAAGGATGTCCTTGGGCGAGTCGAAGACCCGGTGGAGAGCCAGGGTCAACTCGACGACGCCGAGGTTCGAACCGAGGTGGCCGCCGGTCGTGGTGACCGTTTCGATGATGAACTCACGGATCTCGTCGCTCAAGTCGTCGAGCTCCTCGTAGGAGAGTGCGCGCAAATCGTGGGGCGTTTCAATGGAGGGGAGAAGCACCTACCCAGCCTACCGGCGACCCTATTTGTCACGGTGGGCGGGCAATGGTTGGCGGTTACGCTCACAAGCATGAATGCGGAACTGGTTGGTCCTGACGTCCTTCAGCGCGTGCTGACCGAAGCAATGGCCCGGGGCGGGGAGTTCGCCGAGGTCTTCGCGGAAGATCGGACGACCTCTTCGGCAATGCTCGACCAACGTCGCGTGGAGGAGCTCAGTTCGGGACGAGACCGCGGGGCCGGCATTCGCGTCGTGGTGGGCGACACCACCGGATTCGCCCACACGGCGGACCTCTCCGAGAGCGGACTACTGGGCGCCGCGCGCGCCGCGGCAGCGGTGGCGCGAGGTGGTGGTGGTGGTGTCCATGAAGTCGCACTCGGTGCGATTGCCGCCCATCCTTCGCGCGCCCTTGTGGCGCCCGGCGACGTCGACAAGGCGCGCAAGATCGAGTTGATGCGTCACGCCGACGACGTCGCGCGCTCGGAGGGATCCTCGATCACGCAAGTGTCGGTCGCCCTCGGTGATTCCACGCGGCGATTCGTGGTGGCGAACTCCGAAGGGGTCTACGCCTCGGATCATCAAGTCCGTACGCGTTTCAACGTCACTTGTATCGCTACTGGTGACGTCGGCATGCAGACGGGATACCGCCCCATCGCCGGTACGAGGGGATTCGAACTGCTCACTCCCGACGCGGTGGGTGAGGCCGCGCTCGGTGCCGCGCGCCAAGCCCTCACCAAGCTCGACGCCCGACCAGCGCCGTCGGGCGACCTCCCGGTCGTGCTCGCCGGAGGTTCGGGGGGAATCTTGTTCCACGAGGCGTGCGGCCATGGTCTCGAAGCGGACGCCATCTTGAAGCAGGCCTCGGTCTACGCGGGGAAAGTCGGCGAACAAGTAGCCAGTCCACTGGTCACACTCGTGGACGACGGCACCGTGGACGGCGAGTGGGGTTACCTCGCCGTCGATGATGAAGGTCGTCCCGGCGCGCGCAACGTACTCATCGAGAACGGTGTTCTCACCGACTACATGTGGGACTATCTGCGATCTCGAAAGGAAGGGCGTGCCTCGTCGGGCAACGGACGTCGACAGAGTTATCAACATTTGCCGATGGTGCGCATGACCAACACCTATCTGATGGGGGGCGAGTCCGACGCCGACGAGATCATTGCCCAGACGCCTTACGGCGTCTACGTGGCGCAACTGGGCGGGGGCCAGGTCAACACCGCGACCGGGGACTTCGTCTTTGGGATGACGGCGGCGTTCATGATCGAGGACGGCCACATCACCGCACCGCTTCGCGACTGCAACCTCATTGGTAACGGGCCCGACGTCCTCAAGCGCGTTGACGCCATCGCTTCTGACTTCTCGATGACGCCGGGCACCTGCGGCAAGAACGGACAGAGTGTGCCGGTGGGATGCGGTCAAGCGACCATGCGCCTTACCGGCATCACCATTGGTGGGGCGTCAGCGTGAGCGAGTTGATTGCCCAAGCCGAACGGCTGCTCGAGTCGGCCAAAGGTTCCGAAGAGGTAGAGCTCTTCCTCGCCCGGGGCGTCGACACCGAAGTGCAGGCCTATCAGGGCGAGGTCGAAGAGCTCACCACCGCGTCATCGTCCGGGATTGGCGTGCGCATCCTTCGCGACAACGCGGCCGGCGCACAGATTGGTACCGCGTGGGCCGGTTCGTTGGACGATCAGGCCATCGAGAACGCCATCAAGGAAGCGAGAGAGAACGCGCGCTTCGCTACGCAAGACGAGTTCATTGCCTTCGCGCGTCCCGACGGAGTGACGGCGTCCGCGCTCACCCTGACCGACGAAAGTGTGGCGTCCACGCCGCTCGACGAGAAGATAGCGATGGCCATCGAACTGGAGCGGTTGGTACGGTCCGGCGATCGGCGCATACGCCAGGTTGATGCTGCGAACTACTCGGATTACATTGCCGAAGCGGCCATCGTATCGACGATGGGCATTCGCGCCGCCTACGCGCGTACTGGCGCGTACGTGTCGGTCGAAGCGATCGCCACCGACGGCAGCGACGACCAGACGGGCTGGGGATTGTCCGCGGGGCGCGCCCCACGCGACCTCGACCTCGCCCAGGCAGCGGCGGACGCGATTCGCCGTTCGACTCGGATGCTCGGTGCCGTGAAGCCCGCCTCGTTCAAGTGCTCGGCCGTCTTTGATCCCCGCACGGCCGCGACGCTGTTCGCCATTATCGGGGGCGCCCTCAGTGGTGAAGCCGTGGTGCGCGGACGCTCGTTCTTTGCGAATCGAGTTGGCGAAGTCGTGGCGGCGCCGTCGTTCACCCTCGTGGACGACCCCACCGACGCTCGTCATTTCTCGGCGAGTCCCTACGACGGCGAGGGCTTGGCCTGTCGGCGAAACGTCATGATTGAGCGGGGCGAGTTGCGAGGCTTCGTGTACGACACCGTGTCGGCGCGCCGAGCGGGGACGGTCTCCACCGGGAGCGCGGTGCGCGGCGGCGTTGCCGGATCACCATCGGCGGGATGTCGCGCTCTGCAGCTTTCGCCCGGGGACATTGATCAGGCAGAGATCTTTCGCCGCGTGGGCAACGGGGTTTTCGTCGAATCGTTGATCGGGGTGCACTCCGGTGTCAACTCGGTGTCGGGTGATTTCTCGGTCGGGGTAACGGGTCTCATGATTCGTGATGGTCAGTTGGCTGAACCACTTCGCGAGATCACGGTCGCGTCGACCCTGCAGCGGATGTTGCTCGACGTGATCCACGTGGGCAACGACGTGGAATGGCTTCCCGGCAGCGCGGCGGGACAAACGGTGGCGATTGCGAACATCGCCGTCTCGGGCAGTTAGTCCGAGGCACTCGCCGCCGGCGCCGGAGTGGCCGCGGGCGCAGCCGTGGCGGGGGCCGGTGAAGGAGTAGGCGAGGAACCGGACTCGCTGGTCGCGTCGGTCTTGGAGGGTGACGAGGGGGTGGAGGTCGATTTTGCCGCACTCCGGCTGTCGTTCTTGTAAAAACCGCTTCCCTTAAAGGCAATGCCCGGTGCCGAGAAGACCTTGCGGAGTTCGCCACCGCACTGCTCACAGACCGTGAGCGCAGGATCGGTGAACTTTTGCACCGCCTCGACCCGGCGATGGCAAGTGTGGCATTCATATTCGTAGGTCGGCATTGAGTTACTCCCGTAGTGCCCGTGGACCTAGGGAGTTTAATCCCCTCCGCATGGGGGCCATCCAAGGGGTCGGTAGCATTGCGCGGTGGACGACTTCCACCAACTACGTCGACCGTCTGGTGGAGGAGCCTTCCCACGAGATATCGGTCCCTCCGAAGTGTCGGCCCGTCGCGCGCTCGCCAAGTGTCGCATCAACATGGACGCCTCCACCACGGCCAGCGTTGCCGCCAACGCGATGAACAAAGGTGACGTCTTGGCCACCGCTCGCGTCGCGGGCATTCAGGCGGCCAAACATGCATCGATGATGTTGCCAATGTCACACCCGGTTCTCGTGGGCAACGTGCACGTGAACTTCACGATTGCCGACACGTACATCGACGTCGAGGCCAGCGTCGACACGGTGGACCGGACGGGCGTGGAAATGGAAGCCCTGATGGCGGTCACCGTGGCCGCCCTCACGGTGTACGACATGTGCAAGTCCAGTGATCGAACGATGACTATCGAAGACGTGGCGATCTGGGAAAAGTCGGGTGGTCGCTCCGGTACCTGGCGACGCGAGGACACCTCACCGGACTAGCTCCCATTATCGGTGCGGAGTCGCGTCGTTCTAACGTGCCGCTACCCGCTTCGGTGTTGAGTCAGGGCCTTCGCGTGACGCCGCGAAGCTCAGCGTTGACCGAGCCTGACGCCGCCGTCGAGCAACTCTCGAGCTATTTCGAGGTGGCCGGAGTGGGCGGCGGTCTCTTCAATCATGTGTAAAACGACCCAGCGGACGCTCGGTACCGCCTCATCGAGAGTGTGGCGTCCCAGTGGTCGTGTCGACATCGCAACGTTGGCCAGTATCTCGTCCGAAACACGGCACTGCTCGGTGTAGCAGGCGACGATCTCCGTGGACGAGGAGTCGCTCGTAAAGGGAGCGAACCGGTCGAACGGCGTGGGCTCTTCGCCCTCGGGGGGCTCGGCGTCGGGTAGTCCGGCCACGACGTTGTGAAACCAGTAGTACTCCGCCCCGCCGAGGTGCTCGACGAATCCAGCCGGCGTCCAGCCTGACGGAACCACGGAGGTGTGCCACGCGTCCTCGGACAGTCCACGCACGATGGACAAGACGGCTGAGCGTTGGTACTGGAGACAGGCGAGGAGCTCAGCCCTATCGTCATCGAGTTCGCCCGTCATCGTTGGAATAGTACAGCGCGAGGCCAGCATCCTTCGGCGCCGCTCTACTTCTTTTTCTTGGCGGCCCGTTCGGCGAGCACCGCGGCGTTGGTGGACACCGCCGAACGGATGAGCTGCCGGAATGCCGCCTCGTTGAGCGAATCTCCTTCGCGAAAATCGATGGCCCGACGCACGTTTCCTTCGAGGCTCGAATTGAAGAGTTTCTTCGGATCGTGCACGGCCGCGCCTCGAAAGAAGGTCAACTTCACGACTTCCTTATACGCTTCGCCGGTGCAGATGCCCCCGTCGTGCGACCACACGGGTGTCCCGGGGCTGGTCGGCTTGACCCATTTCCATTCCTCGACCACCCGTGGATCGGCATCGAGAATGAGCCGACGGAGACGCTCCAGGGTCTCACCGCGCCATCCCCCTAACTCCTTAATTCGTTTCGAGATGTTGGCGGACGCATCATTGCCAGCGGGCACGGCTGCTCCATTGTTAATCGCCATTTCAGGCGAACCCGACGGGTGAGTGGGGACGATAGTTCCGCTCCAGTTGTTCGACTTCCTCTGCGTCAAGTTTTAGGTCGAGCGCGGCCACGGCGTCGGCCAGGTGGTGGGCTCGGGTGGCACCCACAATGGGGCTGGCGACGACGGGCTTGGTCAGTAGCCAGGCCAGGGCAATCTGCGCAGGAGTGACGCCGCGTCGTTCGGCCATCGCGAGCACCACGTCCACCGTGGCTTCGTCCTCGCTCACCGACAATGACCGTCCGAAGTCGTCGCGCTCTGATCGCGCTGTCTGCTCGGCCCACGGGCGCGTAAGTCGTCCTCGCGCCAGTGGACTCCAGGGAATGGAACTGACGCTTTGATCCGCGCACAGCGGTAACATCTCGCGCTCCTCTTCGCGGTAGACCAAGTTGTAGTAGTTCTGCATGCTCACGAATCGCGTCCAGCCGTTCAGGTCGGCCACGTAGAGGGCCTGCGCAAACTGCCAAGCGTGCATGGAGGATGCACCGATATAGCGCGCTTTGCCCGATCTCACCACGTCGTGTAGTGCCTCGAGGGTTTCCTCTATGGGGGTGTGATAATCCCATCGATGGATCTGGTACAAGTCGACGTAGTCGGTACCGAGTCGACGAAGACTGTTATCGATTTCGAGCATGATGGCCTTGCGGGAGAGTCCCTGGCCGTTGGGACCGGGCCCCATTCGACCGTGCACTTTGGTGGCGATGACCAACTCCTCGCGCGGTGCCATGGAGAGCAACGCTTTTCCGGTTATTTCCTCACTGGAACCCGCGGAGTAGACATTGGCCGTGTCGAAGAAGTTGATGCCGGCATCGAGCGCTTGGCGAAAGAAGGGCTGCGCCGCCTCGGCACCCAGCGACCAGGGTTGATTCCCGCGCTCGGGTTCGCCGTAACTCATGCAGCCGAGGCATATGCGTGAGACTTTGAGTCCGGTGGTGCCGAGGTTCACGTAGTCCATGTGGGCACTTTATAGGTTTGTCGCAGTTCGTCTCGAGGAAGAACGGGGTCAATCGTACGGGACCTCAGTATGGTCCCTTTGCGTAGAATCCCCCCATTGGCGAAAGCAACGGGCATCGGTGGTGTCTTCCTTCACGCCAGGGACTCGTCGGCGCTCGTCGAATGGTATTCGTCGGCTCTCGGCATTGGGTTCCTCGACGGCGCTCCGTTCGCGGTGCTCGCCAATGACGAACCGGGGTCGGTGACGATCTTGGCGATGTTCGGTGCAGATGACCCTTACATTGGCGACCCACAACGCCAAGCCGTGATGGTGAACTTCCGGGTTGACGATCTATCTGGTGTTGTCGAACGGCTTCGCGGCCTCGGGGTGGAGGCCGAACCCATTGTCGATGAAGAGAATGGTCGGTTCTCGTGGGCGACCGACCCCGAGAGCATTGAACTGTGGGAGCCGAACGGAAGTTGACGCGGAGCATGGGCGCCACGTGCGCCAAAATTGGCCACGGTGGGTACCTCGAGCGTGACCGTTCGATTCTCACCGGTCATCACTAATTTGGCCGAAGAGCCAAGGTAAGGTTCGTTCGTGAGATTTGTGGTTGCCGACCTCTGGGGGCAGACTACGACGCCCTTGGCCACCGTGTCCCTGTTGCACGTACCAATCGACCCGTCACCAAACCAAGACCGCGACAAGATTGGCTTCACTTCGGACGTGGAGCGGCGCCTCGTGGACGAATCGCTCCACGTCGCGCCCGGAAGTGACGTCACGCCCATGGCGCGCCGCTCGAAAGAGAACCGCGCCGACGACGTCCTGCGATCCGCTCGTGCTTCGTAGATTGACTGGCCCGCGACGTCCTCTAGATGACTGAACTTTCGTAAGAAAATACTCAGCCGCCGACGGAGTTGCTTTCAAACAACAGTCCCGCGGGCCGATTCGACGTCGCCAATAAGGCGTAGCCATGACCGATTGAGTAATTGCGCTGAATTACCGTGGGGGTTGGCCGAGTCGAGCTGGGCCGAGTTTGTCGTCTTGTCATGATTCTTCCGAACGAGAGTCCCAGGAGGTCGGTGTATGACTCACTCAACCGGTGACGTGGTGCGGAGTGGTCACTTTCGTCACACCTCGCGCGACGTCGCGTCAAGTGCCGAATCCGCGGGACTCGATGCTTCGACGCGCGAGGAACCATCGGGTCACTCCTCGCTCATTCAGAACATGGCGCCTCGCATGTGGGTTGTGTTCACACTGCTCGCTGTGGTGGTCCTCGTCTATCTGATTTCTCTCGTGGCGCGCACGCGCGGCCAGAGCTGGACATGGCTGGACGGTTGGGGAGTGGCGACCTTCGAAGCGTTCGTGTCGTCGCTCTGTATCTTTCGAGGTCTCGATCGACACCCCGGTCGCGCGGCGCCCCTCGCGCTGGGTCTCGGGCTCTTGTCATGGTCGCTCGGCGACGCTTTCTTGACGTTCGAATCGATGGGCGGCGCGACGCCCTCGGTCCCTTCGCTCGCTGACGTGTTCTATCTGGGTTTTTACCCTCTCGCTTACGTGGCGACCGTGCAACTTCTTCGCAACGCCATGGGTCGGCTCTCGCGTCCGAATTGGCTGGACGGCGTCGTGGCGGGGCTCGGGGCCGCGGCGGTCTGTGCGGCGTTCGCCTTTCACGACATCGTGCACGCGTCGGGGGGCAGTGTCGCGGCGGCCGCCACGAATCTCGCCTATCCCATTGGCGACCTATTGCTGCTCTCCCTGGTCATTGGCGGCACTGTCATGCTCTCGGGCCGTTGGGTGATGCCCTGGTTCTTGCTCGCGTCGGGCATCACCATCAACGTCATGGGCGACACGGCAAATCTCTTCCAGTCCTCCACGATTTTTGCGTCGCGCCTCGGCACCGAGATCAACGCCGTCGCCTGGCCGGCATCAATCTTGCTGATGGCCATGTCGGTGTGGATCAAGCCATCGACCCTCGACCCATTGAGGGCGCAACGTGTGGCCGGCGTAACCTTCCCGAGCTTGGCCGCCGTGGGCGGTTTGGCCATCCTTCTCGTCGGTTACGTGCGCCACGTCTCGTGGGTGGCGTTGTGGTTGGCGACGGCCACGTTGCTCATGGCCGGTCTGCGCCTGACCCTCTCGGCGAGGGCCTTGCGGATTCTGACCGAGGAACGTCATCGTCAAGCCCAGACCGATGAACTCACGGGCCTCGGGAACCGTCGCCATCTCTTTCACGTCCTCGAGACCTTCTTTGCCGATTACGCCAATCCGTGGACGGTGTCGCGCCATCTCGCCTTCCTTTTCATCGATCTCAATCGCTTTAAGGAGATCAACGACTCGTTCGGCCACCCGGCCGGTGACGAACTGCTTCGTCAATTGGGACCGCGGCTCACCTCCGCCGTGCCGGCCTCGGGGACGGTGTTTCGATTGGGCGGCGATGAACTGGCCGTGGTATTGATCGGCGCCGACGGTCACGACGCCGAAGTTGTGGCCGAGAAGATTCTGACGGCCATTTGCGAGCCGTTCATGTTGCAAAAGATGAAGGCGAGCGTGGGCGCGAGCATCGGCATTGCCTTGGCGCCGTCAGACGCTTCGGAGGCCATTGGACTCACCTGGTGCGCCGACACCGCCATGTACCGCGCCAAACTCGGACAGATCCCTTACGTCTTCTACGACCAGGGACTCGACGGGGGAGAGAGCCAACTGAGTCTCCTCGACGATCTGCGCACGGCCGTGGAGACGGGTAATTTCGTGCTCCACTACCAACCCCAGTTGGACTTGCGAACGGGTGAAATTCTGGCTGTGGAAGCACTCATTCGGTGGCCCCATCCGACACTCGGGCTCGTGCCGCCCCTTAAATTCATCCCGCTCGCCGAGGACGCCGGACTCATGGCGGAACTGACCGATTGGGTCTTGCGTGAGGCCATTGGCCAGTGCGCGCGCTGGTACGCGGACGGTCGCATGATGACGGTCTCGGTCAACATCACGGCGACCAATCTTCTGCAGGTTGGCTTCACCGAGAGGATCGTGGAACTCCTCGCCCAGTACGACCTCCCCGGCACCTCGCTCATCATCGAGATCACCGAGTCGAGCATCATTAACGATTTCGCCAGTTCGAAGACGGTGATCGAGCGAATGCGCGAGCTCGGCATCATGGTCTCCATCGACGACTTCGGCGCCGGGTTTACCTCGCTCGCGTACCTGAGCAGTCTGGCCGTCGGTGAACTCAAACTCGATCGCAACTTCATCACCGGACTCGGCACCGACGGCAAGGAACGCGACCTCGAACTGGTGCGCGCGACCATCCAGCTCGGCCACGACATGGCCCTACGCGTGGTGGCCGAGGGGATCGAGGACGTCGACACGCTCGACCTCTTGAGCGACCTGGGCTGTGACCGGGCCCAGGGTTACTACATCAGCCGGCCCATGCCGGCCAACAAGACGGCCTTCCAACCCGCCGTCCCAGCCCTCACGCTGAAGGCGACGACCTAACGGTCTTGCCGCTACGACACTCGAGCGGCGACGAAAACCGGAATGGTTCGTTCGGTTTTGGTCTGATACTCGGCGTAGGGCGGAAAGGCCGCAACGGCGCGCTCCCACCACAGCGCACGCTCGTCCCCGGTCGCCTCGTGCACGGTGACGGGGAATGGGGCGGGGCCGTCTTGAATCGCGACTGACCCGGGATCGGCCATCAAGTTGTAGTACCACACGGGGTGCGTTGGTGCCCCGCCTTGGGAGGCCACGAGTGCGTACTGGCCCTCGTGCTCGACGCGCATCAGCGGCGTCTTTCGGACGTGGCCGCTCTTATTTCCGAGGGTGGTCACGATGATGATGGGCAGACCCGTATCACGCAATGTATTGGCTTCGGTACCGCCTGAACTTTCGTAGGAGGCCACCTGCGTGCGCACCCATTGCGCTGGACTCGGTTCGTAAGTACCTTCAATGGTCATTGCTCACCCCTTCTCGGACCCAACCCGATCGATCAGTCCGTCGTGGACGTTATCTGGCGTCGGGCCCGACGTGATCAACACGGTAGCGACGAACTGCGGGTGGCCAGGCGTGAATGTGCCAATGCCGCGGGTCAAGCGCGTGACGGTACGGGACCCTTCTTCTTCGCGTGGGCGATTGTCCTCACCCCCGACGGGTACCCTCTGTAGTGCACGAGAAGGAGAGCAATGAGCAGTATTCGCGGAGGCGTTGAACAGAGCCGGGAGCGACTTATTGCGCTCGTGCTCCTCCTTCAACGTGCCTGGCAGTACGGCGCGTTGACGCAAGAAGAGATCGTGCGCGAGCTCAAGATCGATGAGTTTCCGGTCGCCGCCAAGGGGCCGCGCAAGATCCCGGCCTACGAAGGCAACGAGGGAGCGGTTCGCCAGAAGTTCGAGCGCGACAAGGCGCGCATCCGAGAATTGGGTTTTGAAATCGAGACCGCCGTCAAGGACGACGGAAGCGTCGGTTACCGCATCGATCCATCCAGCGGCTACGCGCCGCTGATCAACTTCACGCCAGACGAGGAGCGCGTCGTTCGTTTGGCGCTGCGTTTCTGCGGTTTCGGCGCGTCGGGCGCCTTCAGCGTCTTCAATGAGGTGCCGGCGGGCGACGGGGGCCTTGAATCCTCGATGTACTACACGCCGATCATTCGCGCGCTCAATCTCCATCGGGCCATCACCTTCGACTATCAATCGGGCGCCAACAAGCCGCGCGTCGTCGAACCACTGTTGATCGACGTGTTCAACGGCGTCTCGTATCTGATCGCGCGGGTGCGAGGTACCGAAGAGATAAAGGGCTACCGCTTCAGCCGCATGACGTCAATGCCGGTGGTGTTGGGTGAGCAGTTCGACGACGTCGCCGACGCGCGCGACGTGGCCAAGGCCTGGCGACCGGAGTTCGCCCGATCACCCCATCCCCTGGACGTGGTGGTGACGACCAACGAGAACTACGCCGATCTGCTCGTGCGCCAGTACCCCGGCGCACTCTCGGCCAGTAAGAAAGACGGCAAGGTCGACGTCGGGCTCAGTTTCGACAGTCCGCGCACGGCGCTGCGCTTCGTCGTCGAAGGGGCCGACCGAATTCGATTGCAATCGCCCAAGTCTCTGAAGGTCGAATTGGCCGAGTGGTTAAAGAACGTTAACCGTGGCAAGACGCCGTCCATGGAGTCGATGAAATTCGACGGTCCGGCGACCAATGACGTGCTCGGCCAAACGCTGCAACTGCTCCACGCCGTGTACGTCGCCGAGGACGGGTTGCGGATTAGCGAACTGGCGATGCGTTTTGGACTCGACCCGAGCCACGTGCGACTCATCATGGACCGTCTGGTCTCGTTGGAACCAATGGCCGGCTCCACGGACGGCACCGGCGCCTTCCCCGCGCACGTCTTGAAAGAGTGCGACGACTGGGACGACGAGTCCCACGACGATTCGACCTACCGCGCCGACTTCAGCGACCTGCCCGAAGGCGCCGACGAGCCATCGCCATTTATGTGGCGCGACCTCTTCGAACTGAATATTGCCCTCCGAGAGGCGTCGCGTGTCTACGACGACGCGGCCATTCACTCCGCCATCGAGAAGATCGAAGCGGCCACCAGTTCGTACCTGCAAGTGGAGATGGCGACCAACGAACCACTGCTCGCCCAGGTCTCCGAGGCCGTCGCCGAGGAACAACAGATCAAGATTCTCTACACGCCGGCGAACGCGGAGGCCGCGTCTACGCGTTCAATTGAGCCGCGCGAGATAAAGGTGCTCAATGGCCACACCTACGTTCGGGCCTACTGTCTCAACCGCACTTCGTGGCGAACCTTCCGTATCGACCGCATCAACGCCGTCGTGGCGACCTCGCCCGTGACCGAGCAGCGACCCCGCGACCTCGTGGTCAACTGGCTCACCCAAGTGGGCGAGGAAGGTGATGAAGTGGTGGTCGTGCTCGACGCTCCACTGCGCTGGCTCTTCGAATCGCTGCCCAACGCGCAGTGGCTGATCTTGAAGGACGGACGACACGCCGTCAAGTTCCGGGTCGGCAACGAGCACTTCCTTGATCAGCTGATGCTGCGCGCGGGTGCGGGAGCGGTGGTGGCGACGCCGACCTTCGCCAAGGCCGGCCACGAACTGGCCAAGAGAATCACCGCCCAGCTGTAAACGCGACCATTGGGCTCACGGGGTCCGATGATTCGAATGGTGGCGCGACGAT
The DNA here is from genome assembly GCA_025350565.1 of Acidimicrobiaceae bacterium. Taxonomy (GTDB): domain Bacteria; phylum Actinomycetota; class Acidimicrobiia; order Acidimicrobiales; family RAAP-2; genus RAAP-2. The sequence continues at coordinate 40,167 of JANXXO010000034.1, read as the reverse complement.
CCAACGACGTCAGGTATTTCACCGACGACAAGGCCCTCGAACTGGACGGCCTTCGCGACGGTGACGCCGGATGGTGGCTGCGGGGCCGAGGTGACACCAGCGATCCCCGCGACGTGGGCAGCGTGCTCGGCACGACCGAACGATCGCGCGTCCAGGGTTACGACATCATCGTGGCGGCGCCCCGGCCCATCTCGGTGCTGATCGCCCTCGACCCGAATCACGGCGCCGGGGTGGTGGCGGCGCATCGCGAATCGGTGCGCGCGGCCGTAGAGTACCTCGAAGAGCATTCCCTCGTGGTGCGCGACCGTCGCGACGGCGAGGACCGCGACGAAAAGGGTCAGTGGCGCAGCATTGTCAGCTTCACGCACGGCGTCAATCGACACGGCGAACCTCACCTCCACGACCACGTGCTGGTCGGTGCGCAGCCCGAACAGGCGCGTACGGTGCTCGATAGTCGCGGTCTCTTTGCCCACGCGCTCGCGGCGGACGCCCTGTATCGAGCGTCGCTTCGCCACGAACTCTCCGAGCGAACACCGTGGACGGCGTGGCGTTCCTTTCAAGGCATTGAACACGTCGCCGGACTCGATGAGGGGTACCGTGCGCTCTGGGGCGGACACCACCGCGAACGAGGCGACAAGTTGCACTGGCAGCGCCACGACGCACGCGAGCAGTGGCGTCACGATCAACAACGCTTCGTCGCCCACGGCGTGCTCGAGGCACCCACGCGTCACCGCACCACCCTGGACGAACATGGCTTCGCGGGCGCGTTGGAAGGTCGACTCGACGTCGCTCGTCGACACGTGGTCGAAGCGTGGTCGAACGCCGCCCGGTTCGGTCAGTCCCACCAGGCGCTCACCCGCGCCGTCGACGAGCTCTACCCTCAGTTGGCTGGCGGAGGCGGGGTCCGCGAGCCGACCATCAGTGTGCGAGAGGCGAGGATGACCTCGCTGATTCGTGCACACGGCGATCGCCCGCTCGCGGACCGTGATCTAGCCGACTGGCGTCAGCGCTCGCGCGACCGATCACGCGACGGGTCCGAACGGTCGAGGTAGTGAAGGAACCTTGGATGGGCGTGCGCGGGGGTCAGCTCGAGCCACCTCATGTGCTTGCTGGCGTCGAGGCCAATGGCGTGGCCCGGGCGACCTTGGGCGAGATCGCTCATGCTGGCGCGGTCACGTTCGACCCAGCTGAGGGACCGACCGACTTGGCGGCCGCGCCGGCCCAACTGCACCGTGGGCGTCGCCACGTTGGTGCGCCCCGCGAGGTGGCGCAGCATCTCCAAGGTGGGACGGTCTGCGATGCCCGGCAATACGACGGTGGTCGGGAAAAGGGAGAGGAAGCCATCGGCCGACGTCCCCCAGCGACTTCGGGCCTGGCTGAGGTCTTGCAGGCAGGCGAGGGTGAGCACCCCTTGACCTCCGCCTTCGGAGATAATGCTGGCCAGACGTGGAAGGGGCGCCACATTGGCCAGTTCGTCCAGCGCCAAGAGGAGACGGGATCCCTGCTCGTGCCGGTCGTACGTGGCGTGGACGAGCTCTTCGATCAGCCCCACCACGAGTGGAATCGAGACGGCTTGGTGACGGCTCGGCGCCACAATGTGTAACTGGTGCGGGCCACTCAAAAAGGCGTCGACGTCGAGCGGCGCTTCGCGCGAGGAGGCTCGGGCGGCCTCGGTGCGCACCCCGGCGAACAGTCCCGACGTCGTTGACCATATGGAGGAGCGTTCACGATCGTCGGTGGCGAGGACGCCGCGCAGGAGCGAGACCGACGGATGATGTTCACCGTGTCGTTCGGTCAATTCGTGTACGATGTCGTCGCAGCGTCGTTCGTCGACGCGTGACGCCAACTGGCCCAGTGATTCGTTCCGAAGTGCCGTCGCGTGCAGTAGCGGAGCGACCAGCGCGCCCGCGCGTTCCGTCCAGTGATCGTCGCCGCGATCGCCGCGACCACGTCGCGCGATGTCGATGAGGCTTCGCGACGCCAACACCGCGCCATCCCAGGACAGTGATTGTCGAATTGGTGAGTAACCAATTCGGTGCACTCCGGTCGGAGTCACAACAGTCCCCGATGGATCAAAGAGCAATGTTGCACCTTCGCGTCGCGTGCGCGACATCATTTCGACGACATCATTCTTCGTCGACGTCACGACGCAAGAACGCGTTGTCATCAGGAGATTCGGAATGATAATCGACGAAGTTTTTCCACTGCGACTCGGACCCAACACGAGTGTCGAACGCTCTCGACCACTCGTCGCGTCACCGTGCACGCCGCGTCCTAAATAAATTCCGTCGTCGGTGCGCACGACAAACATCGGTCGTCGCAAAACTTTCCTAACAGAAAAATCTCGAAATGCTTGACATTGGTGTGCAAAACGAGTGAACTTTTGGATGTCCTTCTGCGGAGGAGGTGAATGATGAGTGAAACGTTGCCTGCAACGTTTTCACGAAGCGCTCTTCCGCGTAGGACCGTGCACTGCGATCAGTCGTCGTACAGCCGTGAGGTTGGATGACACATGAGCGAGTACACGTCTATCAATGCGGTACCGATTTCGAGAACACCACGGTGGTGTGCTTGAGGTCCCAAATTGATTCAACGTTGAGTCCCAAGGAGGGAAAGTGGCACCAGCCGCGAAGAAGAAGGCTGTAGCGAAAAAGGCTCCAGCGAAGAAGGCCGCTAAGCGTCCTGCAGCAAAGAAGAAGGCGCCAGCCAAGAAGGCTGCTGCTAAGAAGCGTCCCGCAGCGAAGAAGGCCGCCAAGCGTCCTGCTGCAAAGAAGAAGGCCCCCGCAAAGAAGGCCGCCGCTAAGAAGCGTCCCGCAGCCAAGAAGGCCGCCAAGCGTCCTGCTGCGAAGAAGGCGGCAAAGCGCCCTGCGAAGAAGGCTGCTGCTAAGAAGTAGTAAGTCCCATCAGGGATTTTGGTTCGAGGGGGGCTACGGCCCCCCTCGAATGCTTTCCGACTAGAAAAGGTCCGACGGCTCGTCGACGTCAAATCGCCAGGGACTGTCGGTGACCACGTGCACGTCGAGTCCGAGCCGGCGGGCTTCGGCCCCGTGCAGGAACGCCGAGTTCGCGCCGTAGGCGAAGTGGAAGTCCAAACCGCTCGGCAGGGCCAGGACGTTCGTGCCGCTGCCGTGGTGATCGGCGACGATGGTGACCCCCGGTGGTGGGTCGTAGAGCGCCAAGCCGTCCGGACTGCGCAAGTCGCCGTGGACAATGATCAAGCGCTCGTAGGATTGCGCGAGTGCGTCGTACGCGCCCTGCACAGCTTCGTTGAGCGAGGTGGCGGCCGATTCGTACACTTGGGCGCCTTGCTCCTTGGCGAACTTGGTGATCACGTCGCTTTCACTCACCACGATCACCTGACGCGGCGCGCAACTCCGCAGCACCGCGAGGGCCAGGGAGCGCGCGAGATTCGTCACGTCGTCATCGCCCGCGACTCGAAGTCGGCCCTTGGCGACTTCGAAGGCCTTGAGCGGTACCACGAAGGCATCGTTGATCACCCGTGTCAACATACTGCGCGAGTACGTCACTACCCTTGGGGCGTGACTCGTGACGCCGTCGATCTCTTCCACGTCGAAGGACCGTTGCTCGCGCGCGGCGACGTCGTAGTCGGCATTGACGAGGTTGGTCGCGGAGCCGTCGCTGGGCCAATGACCGTTGGCGCCGTCGTACTGACGTGCGACGCGCCCGCACCGGCACTGTTGACCGACTCGAAACTCCTCAGCCGCGCTCGACGAGAAGCTCTGGAGCAACCCCTCCAGCAGTGGGCAGCCGACTGGTCGCTCGGCTCGGTGAGCGCCCAAGAGATCGACTGGTGGGGACTTCGTCTCGCCCTGGCCGTTGCGGCGACGCGCGCGCTCGACGGTCTCACCCTTCGCCCTTCGTACGCCCTCGTTGACGGATCGTTCAACGTGTTACGCGCCCCGCTGCAAGTGGCCCTGGGTTCGCCTCAGCCACCCGAGCTTCGCTACCAGTTCCTTCCGGTCACGACCATTGTCAAAGGCGATAGCAAGTGCGCTTCCATCGCCGCCGCGTCAGTCCTCGCCAAGGTCGACCGCGATCGTCATATGGTCGACCTCCATCGGGGCTTCGAAGCGTTCGATTGGGCCAGCAACAAGGGATACGGCTCCAAATCCCACATGGCGGCCTTGCGCCGTTTAGGTCCGAATTCGCACCACCGTCAAAGTTGGAAATTGCCGGACCTCGACCCGCAAGAAATCGCCTGATCGAAGGCGATCCCCGCGGGACCGCGCCCAAGTGAATTGGGTGCGTGGGAGTAGGATGGAGCAACTATGTCTTCGCTGCTCTCCGTTAATAATCTGAAGGTTCAGTTCGCTACTCGAAAGACTTTTGCCACCGCCGTCGATGACTTTTCGTTAAGCATCAACCCCGGGGAGTGCGTGGGTCTGGTTGGTGAGTCGGGATGTGGGAAAACCACGACCGGTCTAGCGATTATGCGGTTACTGCCGGGCAATGGCCACATCGCGTCAGGAAATATCGTTTTGGACGGTGTCGATCTCGCGACCCTGAGCGAGAAGGAGATGCAGTCGCAGCGCGGGCGCACCGTGGCCCTCATTCCTCAAGACCCGATGAGCTCGCTCAATCCCACCATGAAGATTGGTAATCAGATTGGCGAAGGCGTTCGCATTCACGAAGGCGCCTCCGAAGAGGAAGCGCGCAAACGGGCGCTCGAGGTCCTCGAGATGGTGGAGATGCCGCGACCGGCGGAACGCCTAGATCAGTATCCCTTCGAACTCTCGGGCGGTCTTCGCCAACGCGTCATCATCGCGATGGGTCTCGTCTGTCGTCCCAAATTGCTCATCGCTGACGAACCGACCACGGCGCTCGACGTCACGATTCAAGCGCAGATCCTCGACATCATCGACAATCTGCGCACGGAACTCAACATGGGCGTGCTCCTCATTACTCACGACATGGGCGTCATCGCCGGGCGCAGTGACCGCGTCGTCGTGATGTACGGCGGCGTGAAAGCCGAAGAGGCCAGCACCGACGAGCTGTTCACTTCCATGCACCACCCCTACGCTCAGGCGCTGCTCGCCTCCATGCCCAACCTCGAGAACGCGACCAAGCACGAACTGGCGTCCATTGCCGGGCTGCCGCCCGACCTCACCAAAGAGATCGTGGGGTGCCGTTTCGCGCCTCGCTGCGCCTTCGCGACCGATCAGTGTCGCGCCCAGGAGCCGCCACTCACCTTCGTGGGCGACCGCGCCTACGCCTGCTACCACCCGGTGGATGGTCCACGTCCGGTCGTCATTCGCCCCGACTTCGTCGCGCGCGTCGCCACGGCGCCGGCGAAGGAGATCTTGAAGGTCGAGGGACTCGTGAAGGAGTTCGCCATCAAAGCGGGGCTCGTTCGCCACAAGGTGGGCGCCATCAGTGCGGTGTCCAACGTCTCATTCTCGATCAACGAAGGCGAGACTTTTGGTCTCGTGGGCGAGTCGGGCTGCGGCAAAACCACGATCGGGCGAATGGTCGTCGGCCTGGAGCTTCCCACGGCGGGCACCATCTCGTTCGATGGCAACGTCGTCTCGGCGAAGAACCACAAGCCGTCGCGTGAAGATCGCCGCCAGCGCCAGATGATGTTCCAGGACCCCTATTCCTCGCTCAACCCGCGCATGAAGGTCTCCCAGATTCTCGGTGAACCCCTCCTCGTCCAGCGCGAGGGCTCGAAGTCCGAGCAGGTCGAGCGGGTGAGTGCCTTACTGCTCTCCGTGGGCCTCGAGCCGTCAGCGGCCGACCGTTACCCGCACGAGTTCTCCGGTGGCCAGCGACAGCGCATTGGTTTCGCCAGAGCGCTCGCGCTCAATCCGCGATTGATCGTCGCGGACGAACCGGTCTCGGCCCTGGACGTCTCGATTCAGGCCCAAATATTGAATTTGATGAAGGATCTGCAGCGCGAACACAATCTCTCCTACATCTTTGTCAGTCACGACCTCGCCGTCGTTTATTACATGGCCGACACCATCGCCGTGATGTACCTCGGCAAGATCGTGGAGATCGGCGACGCCGAATCGGTCTTTCGTTCGCCGGCGCACCCCTATACCCAGGGCCTCTTGGACGCCGTGCCCGTACCGAACCCCGCCGAAGCGCGCAGTCGACGTGGCCGCCAAGTAACCGGCGAACTACCCTCGGCCGTTAACCCACCGTCCGGCTGCCGGTTTCGAACTCGTTGTCCGAAGGCGCAGGACATCTGCGCCAACGTCGAGCCGCCGTTCGAGAACTTCGGTGGCACGCACCAAGCCGCCTGTCACTTTCCGCTCATCGCTCCCGTCTCGATTGGTGCGCGCGCCTCGCACTCCTGACGTTTTTCTTCGGCGCTCACTCGGCGTCAAAGGTGGTATCCACACTCGCGGGTCGAGGGGTTTCGATGATGTGCGCGTCTCATTCGCCAGTCGCACGTAAAGACATTCGTGGACGCCAGGTAACGGCATCAATGACGCCGGGCGGGTTGTTTTAGCGCTCGAGGAGGCGGACTTCAAAGGCGTCGCGAAGGGCGTCGCCAATGTAGTTGATCGAGACGACCACCAGGATGAAGACGATGGCCAGTGGGTAGACCTCCCACCAGAAGCCGTTCGCCAACTGTCCGGCGCCCGCCTGGAGCATGGTGCCCCAGTCGGTCTGCGGTGCCTGAATGCCCAGACCCAGGAAGCCCAGGGCCGACAGGAAGAGGATGGCGTCCGCCACCGAGAACGTGGCCACTGTCACGATGTTGCTGATCGAGTTGGGAAAGACGTGGCGACGGATAATGTGCCACTTGCTGGCGCCCATCGACGTAGCTGCTTGCGCGTATTCCAAATTGCGGATGAGGAGCGCGTCGCCTCGAATGATGCGCGCGTTGCCCCACCAGAGCGTGAAGCCAATGACGAGAATGAGAAAGAGCGTCGTGCGCCCGAAGACCGTGATGAGACTGATGAGCAAGAACAGGTAGGGAATCGAAAGGAAGGCGTCCAGGGTACGCATCATCACCGTGTCGGTGAAGCCCCCGACGAAACCGGCAATCATGCCGTACAAAGTACCGATGACGATGGTGATGAAGCCGGCGAGGAAGCCGAGGGTCAGCGAGTACTCGCCCCCGTAAAAGATGCGACCCAGTTCGTCGAAGCCCGAGCTGTCGGTACCGAGGGGGTGGGTGAGTGAGGGCGGAGCGTTCCACGCCGAACCGAAGGTCAACGCTTGGTTGGTCTGGTTGGTCGGATGCAGCCACGGTACGAGGAACGACGCTCCGGTGATCAGTACGAGATAGATGACCGAGGCGACGGCCAGTTTGTTGTGCGCAAATATCTTCAGTCGTTGCTTCCACATCGGCACGATGACGTCGTGTCCGTCTTTCGAGCTCATGGCTGGATCAAATGGCACGTCAACCATGGTGTCAGGCGCACCAACTTTGAATGTGGTCATCGCGACGCTCCTTCAATACGGATACGGGGATTCACGAGGCCGAGCGCGATGTCGGCCATGAGGTTACCCAGCAACGTGAGAATTGACACTAAAAGCGTAATGCCGAGAATGATGGGGATGTCGAGGCTGCTCGCCGCGGCGACCGTCTGTACGCCGAGTCCGCCGTAGTTGAAGACGGATTCGACAATCAAGGCACCACCAAGCAGCGCCGGTATGGAGAGGCCGAGAATGGTGATGATCGGGCCGAGGGCGTTGCGAAAGGCGTGACGAAAGAGCGTGCGCCGACTGGAGCAACCCTTGGCCCTGGCCGAGCGGATGTAGTCCTGCACCATCACTTCGAGCACCGTGCCGCGCATGAATCGGCTCAGGCCGGCAATGGTGGCCAAGGTCAAGCAGGCGACCGGTAAGAGGAAGCCCAAGGGGTCGGTGAAGATCGCCCACGGTGCGACGCCTCCCGGGGGTGAAGCGGGAAGGTGCGGCCACCGGAAGCTAAAGGCCTCGAGGGCCAGCAGGCACAGCAGAAAGGTCGGCACGGCGTAGAGCACGAAGGCGGTGCCGGTCGCCGCGTAGTCGAAGACGGTATTGCGCCTCGTCGCTTGGACCATCCCGAGGGGGATGGCGATGATGATGGTGAGCACGAGGGACGTGAGGGCGAGCCAGATGGTGCGCGGCACGTAGAGGGCGATGATTCCCCACACCGAGTTGTTTTGCTTGTACGAGTGGCCCAGATTGAAGTGGAAGAAGACTTGAACTAGGTAGTTCCAGAAGCGTACGAAGAACGGGTGGTTGAAGCCGTACTGCGCCCCGAAGTGGGCCACGTTGGTGGGGTTGGCGTGGGTGCCCAAAATGGCGAAGGCCGGTCCGTAGATACCGTGATTTTGAAAATACGGCAACGAGAAGGTCACGAACATCACGATCACCAGGACGAGCAGTGCCTGGCCCAGTCGTCGGATGATGTAAGTAAACATTGCGAGAAGTCTAGCGCCGCCCCAGAGATTTCTTCATTCGCCCACGCACGTTAGCGCACCAAAACCACAAGACCCCCCGAACGGGGGGTCTTGTGGTGCGATCCAAGAATCGCGGTGAATGCTGGTGTTTCTAGTAGTGCAGGTACTCCGGCATGAAGTTGGCGAGCGGGTTCGGCGTAAAGCCAATCTTGCTCTTCAACGTCTTGACGATTTCGCCCGCACCGGCCTGTTGTGGCTGGTACAACACGGGCAACTGCGCCGCGGCGTAGGAAGCGAACTGGGTCAACTTCGCGGTGCCGTAGGTGGTCGCATTGATCAGCGACGTCATCTGGGTGTCGCTGTACGATCCGACGTTGAAGCCACCCTTAGGGGTGAACAGCGTCTCGCCTGAAGGGTAGTAGTCAGGCGCGTACGTCCAGCCAGCGCCCCATGAGCAGATCTCGTAGCCAGCGCCACCACTGCAGTCACTGATCACGTTGTTGAACGTGTCCGTGGAGTGAGCGAAGACAATGCCAATCGAAGCCCAGTCGGCGATCTCAGCGTTGAAGGTCTGGTCGAGCGACGGTGATCCGCTCGCCCAGATGATCTTGAAGTTGAGGGTGTAGCCCGCCGTGATGCCAGCGCCACACTGGTTGGTACCGGTTCCTGGCGCGGTGCAGGTCATCACACCACCCGTTTCAGTCCAACCGTGCGAGGTAAGCAGCGCCTTGGCAGCGGTCAAGTTGAAGGGGTAGGGGTTGGCCACGTTGCCACTGACGGCTGCCGGCGTGTTCGGAGGCAGCGGGCTGTAGATCGGGAAGCCGTAACCTTTGTCGACGTTGGTGATGATGCCCGATTGGTCGACAGACTCCTGGAGCGCTTGACGAATGTACAGCTGCGAGATAGCGGCTGACTTCGGGTCGGCGGCACTGAAGTTGAACGGGGCGTAGTTAAAGTTCCACGCCGATCCCGAAACAATGTTGTACCGACTTGACAACTGGCCCCAGTTCGGACCAGGAACGCCCGGCTTGGGAGCTGGCGAGGTCAAAATGGAGGGGTCCACGAAGCCGAGGTCAATTGTGCCGGCCTGCAGCGCGTTCTCTTCGGCCTGGGCGGAGGTGAAGGCAACTTCCTTCACCGTGGCCACCATGGCGTGCTGAGGACCGCTGTACTTGGTGTTCGGGGACAACGTTACGTTGCCAAGGCTGTCAAACTTCGACAACTTCCAAGGGCCGTCCACACCGGACTGCCACATGGCGTCGGTGTAGGTGCTGGTCTTAGCGGACTGCGCGTTGAGGTAGGCCTCGACGCTCTTGCAGGCAACCTTGGTGGACGCAGCGCCGTAGGCACCCGAAGCGCAACGAGCGTTCGTGTGAGGACCAGTGAGGTCCCACGAGTTCGGCAACGGAGTGATCTCGGAGAGATAGTTGTAAAGAATCCAACCCGGGTTGACCGACGTGGTGAAGTTGAGGGTCACCGTATTACCGGTACCGTGGGCACTCTTCACCTGGTCAGGGATACCGTAGCCACCGTTGTAGCCACAGTAAGCCGTGGGGTCAGCCTTGTACATGTTCAAGAAGAACATGACGGACTCAGCGTTGACGACTTGGCCGTCAGCGAAGTGCCAGCCCTTCATTTGGATGGTGATCGTCTTGTTGCCGTTGCTGAATTTCGGGCCATTACCCGTCGACAGCGACGGTACGTAGGCGCTCGAACCCTTCAAACCAAACCAGTAGAGCGGTCGGTACATCAGTTCTTGGAACTGGTTGATGTTGTCAACCGAGAAGAACGAACAACCCATGTACGGGAAGATGTAATTCGGGTTAGCGCCCGGTCCTTCCGCAAAGGTGATAGTCCCCGACGGAGCGCTTGCGCCACTCACTCCCGGAGCAATGAGGCCCATGGATAACGCACTGGCTACAGCGCCAATGGTCATCGCAAGCCGAATTTTGCGTCCAAATTGCATATTGAATTGCCTCCCAGTGCCACGATTTGTGGTCACAATTGTTGTGCGTTCCCATCACTGATGGTCTGAGCGCAACTGTATCTGCTGAGGTCGGTGCTTTTACGTTCACCACACCGCAAAAAACGCCAGATTTGGCGCTCATCCACCCCGTTTCGAGAGAGCGACTCCTCAATTGCCGGATAAATGCCGGTTTTAACTATGTGTGAACACTGAGCGACGATTTCAAAATCGCCGTCACGTCGGGATGCGAAAATTCGAACCCGCTGGCCAACAGCGCCGTGGGTGCGACGCGTTGACTCGCGAGGACCGCTTCGCGAGCGAGTTGGCGTCCGAGCGCAAGTTCCAGCCCCTGACGCGGGACACTGAACAGCGCCGGTCGATGCAGCTGAACGGCGAGCGCCTTAGTGAACTGGTCGTTGGTGACCGCGACCGGCGCCACGAGGTTGAGTGGACCGGCCAAGTGATGATCGATGGCCCAAAGGATCGCGCGGACCTCGTCCACGAGTGAGATAGGACTCGTCCACTGAGTGCCGCGCGAGAGTTTTCCGCCCAAGCCGCAGCGAAAAAGAGGCAACTGTTTCTTCAGGGCTCCGCCCCGCGCGCTCAGGACGATACCCGTGCGCAGGTAGGAGACCGTCGTGGCGTCGCTTTCGAGCGCACGAGCGGCGTCTTCCCACGCCACGCAAAGGGTGGCGAGGAAATCGGTCCCGGGCGACGATCCTTCGTCGACCACTTCGTCACGCTGTGAACCGTAGATGCCAATGGCTGAGCCACTGGCCAGGTAGTCGCAGCCCGATCCGGGAAGGTTCATTGTTCGCACCAGCAATGTCGTGGCGCTGAGGCGCGAGTTCCTAATCTCGGCCATTCGTTTCGGGGTCCAACGCGCGTCCGCAATGCCGGCACCCGCCAGATTGACCACGGCATCGAAGTGTCCGACGCGGCGAACTTCCTCTTCATCCACGAGGCCCTTCGCGGGGTCCCAACGGATCACGCGCTGATTGGCGGGCGAACTCGGCGATCGTACAAATCGCACCACGTCGTCACCTCGCTCGTGCAGGGCCGCCACGAGCGCCGTGCCGATCAAGCCCGAAGAGCCGGTTACGCCAACGAGCACGAGGCGTCCCAGCGTTCTTCAATGAGTTGCGCCAATTGGTCGGGCACCGAAAGGTGCGCGCCGTGTCCGGCCCGTTGGAGGGTGCGACTCTCGATCAAGGGATTGCGCTGCGCGAGTTCGGCGCTGAGGGCCCGGTAAAACGTGGGCGCCAGAACGTCCCCGTAGATGAACGTGGTGGGAATCGTCAAAAGGTCGATGTCGAAGGGCACCACGCCGTCGCGCAAAATCGTGAGGTCGCTGAGCAGGGCCGGTCCGTCGAGACGACGCGACCGGCGCTCGGGTTCGCTGAGGCGCTCCCAGGCCGCGTCCGACACGATGCGGCGGAAGAATCGCTCGGCCTCCACTTCGGCGTCCAACGAAAGAGGCGGTCGCGCTCCGTTGCGGCGAAGTATCCAGGGAAGCGGTGCCTCGTACACCAGTTCCAAGGAGGTCAGTAAAGGCTCCGCGAGTCCGGCGGCCAGCGCCACCACGCCACCGAAACTATGTCCGAAGAGGATAACGGGACCACGGTTGCGCTCTCGGCGAGCAATGGCGAGCAGGTCGCTGACGTGGTGGTCGAGGTCGAGGGGCTCTAAGGATCGCGAACCTTGATAGCCGCGACGGTCGTACGTGACCACGTCGAATCGCTCACACCGTCGCGCCAAGCGGGCGAACGATCCACCGCGGTCGAGTCCGCCGTGAATACAGATGAGTGTTGCTTCGGGGTGCGCGACCCTGCGCTCGGCCACGGCGAGACCGGGCACCGGCGTCGTCGCCACGAAACGCAGACCGTGGGGGAGCGAGGGCGCCGTACTCATCCAGTGAACTTACCCTCGGATTGGCCCAACGGAACTCCGTAATTGGGTGGCTCGACCCCTAGGCTGGAGGGCGTGACTACGCCCCCCAACTCCACGTCGTCGCGCAACAATAAGGGTTCGTTTGGCCCCAACGCGTGGCTCGTTGACGATATGTACGACCGCTTCCTCGCTGATCCCACGTCGGTGGCGGACAGCTGGCGTGAATTCTTCGCCGATTACCAACGCTCCACCGTCCCGAGCGTGGCGACCGCCGCGGCATCGAAGCCAGCAATCGCCCATTCGTCGATTGACGCGGACGCGACTCCTCTTCGAGGGGCCGCGGCACGAATTGTCAGCAACATGGAGGCGAGCCTCGCCGTGCCCACCGCGACCAGCGTGCGCACGGTGTCGGCACGACTATTGGAGATCAATCGGGCCGCGCTCAATGAGTCGCTGGCGCGCTCGAGTGGCGCCAAAGTCTCCTTCACGCACTTCATTGCTTTTGCCGTTATCCAAGGCCTCAAGGCATTACCCTCGCTCAACGCGTCCTTCGTGGCCTCCGTCGACGAGAAGGGGACCCCCGGCGTGCGCCGGCACGAACACGTGGGCTTGGGTCTGGCCGTTGACGTGGAGCGAGCCGACGGCACGAGGAATCTGTTAGTACCGGTCGTTCGCGACGCCGACGAGATGGATTTTCGCGGTTTCTTACTGGCGTTCGAAGACTTGATTCGAAAAGTCCACTCGGCGACCTTCGGAGCCGACGATTTCGTCGGCGCGACCGTCTCGCTCACCAATCCGGGCACCCTCGGCACGGTGCAGTCGGTGCCAAGGCTCATGGCCGGTCAAGGCGCAATCTTCGGGGTCGGCGCACTGGGATGGCCGGCCGGCTTTGAAGCGGCCGATCCCCGAGCGCTGGCCGAACTGGGCGTCGGCAAGATTTTCACCCTGACCTCGACCTACGACCACCGCATCATCCAAGGTGCGGAGTCGGGACTGTTCTTGAAGTACGTGGCCGAGTGTCTGACCGGCGATCACGCCTTCTACGACCAAGTCTTTGCCTCCCTCGGCATTCCCTACGAGCCAGCCCGATGGGCCAAGGACCGTAATCCCTCGCTCAATGACGGGGACGCCGAACGGATCTTGAAGCAGATTCGCATCCAGGAACTCATCAATATGTACCGCGTGCGCGGCCACTTGAACGCTCACCTCGACCCGCTCCACAGCGAACCACCGGCCCTGCACGCCGAACTGGACCTGGCGAATTACGGACTCACCATCTGGGACCTGCAGCGATCCTTTGTCGTGGACGGCCTCGCCGGCAAGAGTGAGGCGACCCTCGAAGAGATTCTCGCCATCCTCCGCGACGCCTACTGTCGCACGACCGGTATTGAGTACGGCCACATCATGGACCCGGGCCAGAAGCGCTGGATCCAGCAGCGCGTCGAGGGCGCCCATACGACCCTGTCGGTGCAAGAACAGCACCGCGTCCTCGAGGCTCTCAACGAGGCCGAGGTCTTCGAGCGCTTCTTGCATACCCGCTACGTCGGACAGAAACGCTTCGGTCTCGAAGGTGGCGAATCCGCGATCGTGGCGCTGCGGACCATTCTGGACGCGGCGGCCGATGAGGGCACCAAGGAAGCGGTCATCGGCATGGCGCACCGCGGTCGGTTGAACGTCCTCGCCAACGTGGTGGGCAAGTCCTACAACGACATCTTCTCCGAGTTCGAGGGCAACCTCGACCCCGAGAGCGTGCAGGGAAGCGGCGACGTGAAATACCACAAGGGGGCTAAGGGAGAGTTCAAGAATCCCCGCGGCGCCACCATTGACGTATCGATGGCCTCGAACCCTTCGCACCTCGAGGCGGTCAGTCCCGTCGTCGAAGGTATCGTGCGCGCCAAACAGGATCTGCTCATTCGTCCGAGTGACGGCACCATCACCGACGTCGCGGCCGGTCACTTTCCTTACCTCGCCATCCTCGTGCACGGTGACGCCGCGTTCGCCGGTCAAGGGGTCGTCGCCGAGACGCTCAACATGTCCCAACTGGCCGGGTACCACATTGGTGGCGCCATTCACATCGTGATCAACAACCAAGTCGGTTTCACCACGGCGCCCGAGTCGGCGAGGTCGAGTTTCTATCCGACCGACGTGGCCAAAATGATTCAGGCCCCCATCTTTCACGTGAACGGCGACGACCCCGAGGCGTGCGCGCGCGCCGCACGGCTCGCCTACGACTACCGCGAGACGTTCCACCGCGACGTCGTGTTGGACATTGTCTGCTATCGCCGCTTCGGTCACAACGAGGGTGACGATCCCAGTTACACCCAGCCCCAGATGTACAAGATCATCGACCAGATGCGCTCGGTACGAAAGCTCTACACCGAGGCGTTGGTCCTTCGCGGCGACATCTCGATCGACGAGGCCGAAACTGCACTCACCGACTTCAATGAACGGCTCCAAAACGTGCTCGACGAAGTGCGCACCGTACCCGTGCCCGAACTACGAGGTGTGCCGGTGGCGGAGGTGCCGCCCGACGCGCCGGCGCCCGAGACCGGGGTGGCGCGCGCGAACCTCCTCGCCATCGCCAAGGCGACGATGACGGCGCCGGAGGGCTTCACGGTGCACCCGAAGTTGGAGCGCCAATTTGCCCAACGACTCTCCCTGCTCGACGAAGGCGACGTGGACTGGTCTCTCGGCGAGGCCCTCGCCATCGGCACGCTCGTCGAAGGAGGCGCCAACGTCCGCCTCATTGGTCAAGATTCGCGCCGCGGTACGTTCTCGCAGCGCCACGCGGCCCTCGTTGACTTCAACAGCGGGGCGCAGTACGTGCCGCTCGCCAACTTGCGCTCCAAGGGTTTCTTCACCGTGCGCGACTCCTTTCTCAGTGAGTACGCGGCGTTGGGCTTCGAATACGGCTACTCAGTCGAGGCCCAGAACACCCTCGTGGCCTGGGAGGCCCAGTTCGGCGACTTCATGAACGGCGCCGAGATCATCATTGACAATTTCCTCGTCGCCGCCGAAGACAAGTGGGGACAGTTGGCCAGCCTGGTGATGCTCTTGCCTCACGGCTACGAAGGACAAGGTCCCGAACACTCGTCGGGCCGAATCGAGCGCTTCCTTTCCCTGTGCGCGCGCAACAACGTTCGCGTCGTCCAGCCCACGACCGCGGCGCAGTATTTCCACCTCTTGCGAAGCCAAGTGCTGCGCGCGCATCCGACGCCGCTCATCGTCTTTACGCCTAAGTCCATGCTGCGCGCCGCGGCGACACGTTCGCCGTTGAGTGACTTCGAGACTGGTTCGTTCCACAGTGTGCTTGACGACGTGGGGGCCGATCCCACCGAAGTGACGCGGGTCGTTTTGGCAACCGGCAAGATTGCCCACGAGGCTCGAGCCCATCGCGACGACCTGGCGGGCGTCACCATAGCCATCGTTCGAGTGGAGCAGCTCTATCCGTGGCCGGCGAAGGAGATCGCCACCGTGCTCGATCGCTATCCCAACGCCGAGGAGTTCGTCTGGTTGCAAGAGGAGCCCGAGAACATGGGGGCGTGGCCCTTCGTGCACCACCGACTCCACGATCAACTGCGCGAGAAGAAGGTGCGTCACGTGGCGAGGGCCGAATCGGCCAGTCCGGCCACGGGGAGCAGTCTCGTGCACAACGCGGAGCAGGCCGACCTGTTGCGCCGGGCGATCCAATGAGTCCGGTTCGCCCGAGCCGACTTCGCGTCGTGGTTGACGGATCGAACTTCGCCACCGAAGGTCGGGTGACGCCGAGCCTCGCGCAACTAGACGAAGCCGTACGGGCCTTCATGGAGGAAAACCCGACGGCCGAGATGATCGTCGTGGCCGACGCCAGTTTCGAGCACCGCGTCGCACCCAACGAACGTACGCACTTCAAAGAGGCCGAACTGGCCGGCGAAATTGTGACGCCGCCGGCCGGCGCGGTGGGACGCGGAGACGCGTTCATCCTGAAGATCGCCGATCGCATCAAGGGCGTGGTATTGAGCAACGACTCCTTCCAAGAGTTCCACGACCACTACCCGTGGCTGTTTGACGAAGGTCGACTGATTGGCGGAAAGCCCGTGCGCGGCGTGGGGTGGGTGTTCACACCGCGGTTGCCCGTGCGCAACACCAAGACGAGCCGACCGGTGAAGAAACTTTCGGTCACGTTGACGGACGGCGCAAAGCCGTCCATCGGCACGACGCTGACGCCCGTGAAGGCCGCCAAAGCGCCGGTGAAAAAAGCCGCGCCCAAGACCGCGAAACCAGTCGCCAAAGTCGCGAAGAAGCCGGTCAAGCTCGACGAGGCACCCGTGAAGAAGGCCGCGAAGCGAGCTGCCCCGGCCAAGAAGGCGCCCGCGAAGAAGGTCGCGTCAAAGCCGGCCAAAAAGGTTGCCAAGACGAGTGAGCCTCCGGCCATGGCCACGGCCCCGGCCCCGGCGACGGCCCCGACGCCAGTGGTCGCCCTTCGACGGGGTCGCCACCCCGTCAATCCCGAGGACGATTTCGTACTTTTTCGTACCGCCCACCGCATCGGATCGCGCGTCGAGGGTGAGGTGACGGCCTTTACCTCCCACGGCGCTGTCATTGGGGTCCAGTTAAAGAATGGTCAATTGATTGAGTGCTACGCGCCCACCACATCGTTGGGTGAGCCCGCTCCCGCGCGCGCGCGCGACGTCTTGAAACGCGGTGACCGGCGATCCTTCCGTCTCGTCGCGGTCGACGGGGAGCGGCGCATCGCCGAGCTCGCACTGCTGTGAGCGAACTCTCCCTGCGGCCAATCGACTGGTTGCCCCACCGCGCCCCGTTCCTCTTGCTCGACGAGATGGTGAGCATCGAGCCGGGCGTTCGAGCCAGTGGCTTATGGACGCTACGTGGCGACGAATGGTTCTTCCCGGGACATTTTCCCGGTCGTCCCACGACTCCGGGTGTGTTGCTCCTCGAGTCACTGGCCCAGTGTGGGGCGGTCGCCGTTCTTTCGGATCCCAAGTACACGGGGCGACTTCCCCTCTTCGGGGGCGTCGAACGGGCTCGATTCCGGCGTCAGGTAGTGCCGGGTGACACGGTGCTCCTCGAATGCGAGATGACCCAACTCTCGGCTCGCGGAGGCAAGGGCCACGGACGAGCCACCGTCGAGGGAAAGGTCGCGGCGCAGGCCGACCTCCTCTTCGTCCTCGCGGACACGGCGTGAAAATCGCCACCTGGAACGTCAATTCGTTGACTGCGCGCTGGGCGAGGGTCGAAGGTTGGCTCCAAGAGCACAGTCCGGACGTCGTGCTCGTGCAAGAGACCAAGCAAACGGACGCCAAATTCCCATCGACGGAGTTGGCCGCCCTCGGGTACGAGTCGGCCCACTACGGCGAAGGTCGTTGGAACGGCGTCGCCATTTTTTCGCGTCGGGGACTCGACGAGGTGACGCGCGGCTTCGGCGATGGTGACCCCGAAGCGCGGATCATCGGGGCCACCTGCGGCGGCGTTCGCGTCTACTCCTGTTACGTCCCCAACGGGCGTGCCCTCGACGACCCGCACTACACCTACAAATTGGCGTGGCTCGCCAAACTCCGCGACCAGCTCGCGACGCGCGACCTCGGCGATCACGTGGTCGTCGGGGGCGACTTCAACGTCACGCCGAGCGATCTCGACGTCTACGACCCGTCGCAGTTCGTGGGGGCTACCCACGTGAGCCAGCCGGAGCGCGCGGCGTTGCGCGCTATTGAGGCCACCGGGCTGACCGACCTCACGAGGGCGTTGCACCCGGAACTGCCCAGTTATTCGTGGTGGGACTACCGCAACGGCGCCTTCCACCGCGGCTGGGGACTGCGCATTGACCTGCTCTACGTCGACGCGGGTTTATTGTCGCTCGCGACCGCTAGTTACGTGGACCGCGATGCGCGCAAGGGCGAGAAGCCCTCGGACCATGCGCCCGTCGTGGGTGAGTTTTCGCTTTAGCCGAGCCCCTTGGGCATCACCGCTTCGATGAACATCGGTCCGGGCGTCGCGTACGAGCGTTCGAGGGCCACGACCAAGTCGTGCGCACTCGTCACGCGCACGCTCGGCACGCCTTGGGCGCTCGCCAGTGCGCAAAGATCGAGGGTCGGGTCATCGAGGTCCAGCATGCGTTGACTGGTCGCGCCGTCGGTCACGGCGCCGACGCGTTGACGTTCGTAGTTGAGAATGGCGTAACTGCGGTTCGCGAGGCCGAGCACCGTGACGTCGAGGTTCTCGCGCGCCATGGTCCAAAGCGCCTGCAGGGTATACATCATCGAGCCGTCCGACTCGAGCGCCAACACACGTTGACCGCTCCCCAGCGCGGCGCCCATCGCGAGGGGGAGACCCATACCGATCGCGCCGCCCGTCAAGGTCATCCAACGATGGGGCGGGGCGTACTGCGTGGCGCCGAAGAGATGGACGACGCTGGTGTTGGACTCGTCGGCGACGATGAGGTCCTCGGGCATGGTCGCGCCCACCGCGGCGGCCATGGACTGGTTCGTGAGTTCGCCCGATGGTTTGGCCACGCGCTCGCCTCGAGTTGGCTCGAGCGGCGGAGCGTGGAGCGCGTCGGCCAAGTACGTCAGTGCGTGCAACGTGTTGATGCCGAGCGGGGCCACGTCGAGCACCGCACAGTCTCGGGGCACGATGTCGTTGTTGGCATTGGGGTACGCGAAGAACGACACGGGTGCGCGTGCCCCGACGAGCAGGAGCGTCTCGGCGTTGACTAACTGCGCTTGAGCGAAGTCGGCGAAGTAAATGAGGCGTTCAGCGCCGCTCACCCCGGCGCCGCGCTCCAAAATCGTAGGGAACGTCTCCATAATGACCTTTGACGACGTGGCGGCGGCGATGCGCTCGCACAGACGCAACTGTTCGCGGTCGAGGGCCGTGCCGCCCACGAAAAGGACGCAGCGCGTTGATCGCAGCGCGTCGAGCGCGGCAACCAAATCTGATTCGTCGGGCTCGCCCAGGCGCGCGCGCGTGGCGACCGGCCACGACGGTGGCACCGAGGAGAGTTCGCTCCACGATGCGTCGGCCGGGAGCAGGAGGGTGGCGATCTGACCGGGAGGACCGTAGGCCGCGCCCACGGCGTCTGCGGTGTCGCGCGCCACCTCGTCGGCACTGGTGGTTCGACGTTGCCAACCTTCCAGCGCCGAGACGAGGGCGGGGATGTCACTTTGCAGAGGCGCATCGAAGCGCGCGTGGGTCGTTGCGTGGTCGCCCACGATGTTGATCATCGCCACGTGCGCGCGCCGAGCGTTGTGCAAGTTGGCCCAACCATTGGCGAGGCCCGGGCCTAAGTGCAATAACGTGGCGGCCGGCGTGCCCGTCACTCGCGCGAAGCCGTCAGCGGCGCCGGTGGCCACGCCTTCGAAGAGACACAGCACACCGCGCATTTGCGCAAAGTCGTCCAGGCCGGCGACGAAGTGCATCTCGGAGGTTCCGGGGTTGGCGAAACACGTGGTGACGCCGTTGGCCCGCAACGTCGCCAGCAGAGCATGCGCCCCGTTCACGGGTGAAGACACGAGGGAGATCAGTCGAAGAGTTCGGGGTCGGTCTTGGCGATGTCGTCCCAAAGTGGCTGAAAGGAGAACCACCCGGCCAGGGGATAGGCGGTCTGTTCACGCGTGTAGCGCGCATCCTCGGCGCTGACGAGCAGGGGCGTGCCCGCCGCCTGAGCGAGGAGCTGCGCTTCACACGTGCGCTCCATGGTGATGAACCACCACGCCGCCTCGTCGACCGATTGGCCCACCGTGAAGAGGCCGTGGTTCTGATGGATGGCAGCCTTCATGGTGCCGAGACCCTTGGCGAGAATGCGCCCGCCCTCTTCGTCGAGGACGATGCGCCCGCCGCCCTCGCGCACCAACGCGTGGTCTTCAAAGAAGACGCACGCGTCCTGAGTGATGGGGTCGAGCAACTGACCGAGCGACGAAAAGGCCTTGCCGTTGATCGAGTGGGCGTGCGCGGCGGCGACGACGTCGGGGCGCGCTGCGTGTACGGCCGCGTGAATGACGAACGCCGCTCGGTTCACGGGTCGACGACCCTCGACGACTTGACCATCGTGATTCACCAAGATGAGGTCCGAGACCTTCACGTGACGAAAGTTCATGCCGAAGGGATTGACCCAGAAGTGATCCAGTAACTCCGGGTCGCGCGCCGTGATGTGGCCGGCGACGCCCTCGGAGAAGCCCAGCCGACCAAAGATGCGCAGGGCGCCCGCCAGTCGTTGCTTGCGGTGCTGGCGCTCGGCGTCGAGCGATTCGAACGTTGGGGGGACGTTAAAGACCAGCCCCTCCTGATTTTGGCGGATTCGATCGGCAACGTCGGTCATGGCAAGCCTCCAGGGTTGTGCCTCCGTAGAGCACTATAACGCTGGCGATTTAGCGCAATGACCTCGTGGGAGGTTCGTCGAGTAGCGCCTCGGAGGCTTCCAGATCGGCGCGGATCGCCGCCAGCTTCGCTCGACGGGCGTCACCCGTGAGGGGCGCGTTCCTCGCTTCGATGGCTCGCACGACCTCTTCGATCGGGGCGAGGAACCTCGAGGGCGAGCGATCGGGATAGCGCGGATCGTTACGACCCCGACTCCAGGTGATGAGTAAGGAGTCCTCCGCTCGAGAGAGCGCGACGTAGGCCAACCGCTGCTCTTCGGCGAGTTCGGCTGGCGTCGTGGCGTTGTAGTTCGGCAACTGGCCCTCCGCCCATCCCACGGAGGCCACGTGCTGGAATTCGAGTCCCTTGGCCCGGTGGATGGTGGACAGCGCGACGGCATCAACCTGATCGTCGTCCGGTCGACGGGTTGACGTCTCGGGGAGAGTCACGAGGTCCGACGCGGGCGAGTGTTCCGGTCCTCGTCGTTCGTTGGGGATGTCGGCCGCGTCGAGATAGCTGGCGATGACCTCGAGCTGGGCGTTGGTGCGCGCGAGCACCGCCATCGCACGCCACGGGGTGCCCGGCTGGTGCTTGGCCGCGAGCCAGGTCGCGACATGTTGTGCTTCTTCGGCGTCGGTGTCGTACGAACGAAGCAGCGGCACCTCGCCTTCGTCCTTCGCCGGTACGATGCCCTGCGCACCGTCCTCCAGCAACGTATTGGCCACCTCAATGATGTTGGCCGTCGAACGGTGGTTGCGAGTCAAATCGAGCACGACCGTGTCGGGCCAGGTCCGGATGATCTCGTGGAGCAGTTGAGGATTCGCCCCGTTGAAACCGTAGATCGATTGATTAGGGTCGCCGACGCAGAAAAGGTCCGGATCGTCGCCGGCCATCTGTCGAAGCAGCATGAACTGCAGTGGATTCATGTCCTGGGTTTCATCAACGTAGATCGATTTGTTGCGGTGGCGAAACGAGGCGAGCACGTTGGGTTCGTCGCGCAAGAGAGTGATGGCTTCACTGAGCAGAAGGTCAAAGTCGAGGACGCCGCGACTTCGACAGAGTCCGACGTAACGATCGAGTACTTCGGCAAACTGTGCCGCAGGAAGCGGCGCCTCCCGGCGTTGCTTACGGACGTTCTTCACGTAGAGGGCACCGTTAAAGCCTTGGCTGAGCGACCAGGCAATCTCTTGCTCGACCCGCGGCAGCTGCCACTCCTCGAGCTTCAAGTCGTCGCTCTCACGAAGTTGGGCCGCCAGCGCACCGACCAACCGACGCCGACTCGGCTCGAGGGTGAGCGGCTTTAAATGTTGGTCTTCACGGTAACGGGTGACGATAGTCAGGGCCGTCTTGTGGAACGTACCCGCGCGCACGTCGCGAATGCCGGCGCGAAAGAGACGCTTACGTAGCTCGTCGCCGGCCTTTCGCGTGAAGGTCATGGCGAGTACCTGGTCCGCGCTGACTTCCTCGTCAGCGATACGGCGTTGAATGCGGAGCATCAAGACATGGGTTTTGCCCGAGCCGGCGGTGGCTCGAACGAGGAGGCGCCGACAGGGCGACATGACGGCTTCACGTTGTTCGGGCGTGAGGCCGACCAGCAGTTCGTGGGTGAAGGCGGGATCGTCATTCATCGTTACCATGACGCTACCGGTAGGTGGTGACGTGTTCGTTGGCGCGCCGCGCGGTAACTAGCCTCTAAGACGTGCTGCGTGCCTACGGCGATGGAAATCTCTTCGGTGAGCCGTTTGGCAACGGTCCCGTTCGAGTGCTCTGGCTCCACGGGTGGGGTCGACGCGGTCAAGATTTTTCGGACTCGGCCTCATTGATGGCGAGGGCGAACATTGCCTCGGTGGCGCTGGACCTCCCGGGATTCGGCGCCTCGCCGCTGCCGGCGACGTCGGGCGGCGCGCGCCATTATGCCGAACTCCTCGCCCCCGCACTCCGAGCGATGAGCGACGGTCCGCTCGTCGTGGTGGGACACTCGTTCGGTGGCACGGTGGCCACCGTGCTGGCCGCGCACTACCCACCCTTGGTGCGGTCGCTCGTCCTGACGGGCGCCCCGATTCTTCGCAGCAGTGCCGCATCGCCATCGCCACTCGGCTACCGGGTCCTGCGATCGCTGCACCGGCGCAGGATGATTGGTGACGCGCGTATGGAAGCGGCTCGTCAAAAGTTCGGTTCCCTCGATTACCGAAACGCCAGCGGACGGCTTCGCGAGGTGTTGGTCGCCTCGGTCAACGAGAGTTACGAGTCCGAACTGACGATGATCCACCAACCAGTGGCTCTGGTGTGGGGCGAGAACGACCGTGAGGTGCCCTTCGAGGTGGCCCAACGCGGCGCTCTTCTCTTGGCCGGTCCTCACTCACTGCGCCTGCTGCCTCACGTTGGCCATTTCGTGCCCACCGACGCACCCGACGAACTGGTCGCCGCCGTCAACGAAGTGCTCCTCTGATGCGTACTGCGCTCGACGCGGTCGGAGTGCTGGCGCTGGCAATGGCCTTCGCGGCG
Source organism: Acidimicrobiaceae bacterium (assembly GCA_025350565.1). GTDB lineage: Bacteria > Actinomycetota > Acidimicrobiia > Acidimicrobiales > RAAP-2 > RAAP-2. Next base: position 17,091 of record JANXXO010000034.1, on the reverse strand, counting down.
CAAATGCTTCGTTGGCTGCGAGTCCTCCAACGCGAGCACTACGAACCGCAGTCGATGCGACGTTTCTTAGGTCGGTGGTCGGCGCCACAGGTGGCCTTGGTGTCTACCTCGACCATCGCCGCCGAACAGGCGGATCACGGGGTGTTGTCGCCTTCACGGGTCGTCGCGTCCAAGTCGAAGCAGTGGACGACGCGCTCGCGCGCCGCGCCAACCAGTGTGCGCCGACCGATCACCCTCAGTCACGTGCTGATCGTGGCGCTGTTGGTGACGGCGATTGCCAACGAAGCAGTACTCCTCGTCGTCGCGAGCGTCCTCTACGGACTCCTCTGTCCCTGGGGGCTTTCGGTGAGAGGACGCACCGGTGCCCTTCGTTGGACTCGACGGCTCACCACCCTTGCGGTCGTGGCGACGGTGGCGTCACTCGGCTTCGCGCTGCTTGGCGCATTCTCCAAACGCCCGTGGTTGCTCGCGGTCGCGGCGGTATGGGCCGTACCGCTCACGTTGCAGTTGACGGCACGACTGCTGGGACCGTTGGAAGACCGCCGAGCGAAGGCCTTCGTCGCGCAAGCGACGGTCGGGCTCCAGCGCGTGGCACCGACGGTAGTCGCCGTTACGGGTTCTTACGGCAAGACCTCCACCAAGCAACACCTGGTTGACCTCATGCGCGCCGATGGCGGCATTGTCGCCTCGCCCAAAAGCTTTAATAATCGAGCGGGCCTTTCGCGCACCGTGAACGAGAGTCTGGCCGACGGGACCCGCGTGTTCGTGGCCGAAATGGGCACGTACGGCCCCGGTGAGATTCGCGCCCTTTGTTCGTGGTGCGTCCCCGATATCGCGGTGATCACGGCCATCGGACCGGTGCACTTGGAGCGGATGCGCAGCATCGAGGTCATCGAAGGCGCGAAGTTCGAGATCACGGAGCACGCGAAGACCGTGGTGCTCAACCTCGATGATCCGACGCTCGCGAGATGGCCAGCACGCCTCACCGGCAAGCGACTCCGTACGGCTGGATCGCGCGCCGCGGAGGCGTCAGTTCGTGTCGCCGTGGACGGCGACACGTGGACTCTCAGTGTGGACGGCGTGGACCTGGGCGTCCTGGACGCCGCGCCCGGCGTGCAACCAACGAATCTCGCGTGCGCACTGGCCGTCGCCCTCGAACTGGGCGTCGCCCCCAACGAACTGATCGAGCGGGCACGCGCCGTGGTGCCGGTCGATAATCGTGCGAACCTCGTCACGTCCGCGTCGGGGGTCGTGGTCATTGATGACACCTTCAACGCGAATCCCGTGAGCGCGCAGTCCGCGCTCAACTTGCTCGGATCGTTGGGACTGAGTGGTCGTCTCGTGCTCGTGACACCCGGACTCATCGAACTCGGGACCGAGCAGTATGGGGAAAACCTGGCCCTCGCGCGAAAGGCGGCGGCCCTCGGCGCCGAACTGGTCGTCGTGGCGCGCACGAATGCGGTCCCGCTAGCGACCGGATACGGGGGAAGGGTTCGTCGTTTCAACACGCGTGACGAAGCGGTGACGTGGGTCCGCTCGGCGCTGGTGGCCGGTGACGGCGTGTTGTACTTGAACGATCTACCCGACCACTACCCTTGAGGCTCAGATGACTGTGCGAGGCGACGTTTCATGACCACGGGAGTGCTCTTCGGGGGCCCGACCCCGGAACACGATATTTCCATTCTTACGGGTCTTCTGGCGTTGCGAGAACTCGAGCGTTCGGGACACGACGCGACCGGTATCTACTGGACGAAGACGGACGCCTTCTACTCGCTGGCCAACGGGGTAGAGGCCGAGTCGTTTCTGGAAGGACTGCCCAAGGGATCGACCGAGTTGAACCTTCGCGTGGGACGCGCGGGAGGCTTCTTCGCGAGCGCACGAGTGGGCAAGGACCGCAAACTCGACGTCGACGTCGTCGTGCTCGCCACCCACGGCGGACCCGGTGAGGACGGCACCCTCCAGGCCACGCTCGACCTGGCCGGCCTGGCTTACACCGGTCCCAGCGTCGCCGGCGCCGCGTTGGGAATGGACAAGTGGGCCTTCGGTGCCGTCATGGCGTTGGCCGGCATACCAACGCTGCCGCGCCAATTGCTCGACGCCTCTACCGACGAGCTCGACTTCGACGGCCCCTATATCTTGAAGCCCCGCTTCGGAGGTTCGTCAATCGGCATTGACGTGGTCGCCGACCTGCTCACCGCCAAGGCCCGCCTCACGTCGAACCAGCATTTGTCCTCGGGGTGCGTCGTGGAACCGTATCGCCGCGACCTGTTCGATCTGCAGATCGCCCTTCGAACGTATCCGGCGCTCTCCCTCTCGGCGATCGAAAGACCAATTCGTCGCTCGGTCGACGCCGAGATTCTGGACTACCGCGACAAGTACGTGGGTGGTGAGGGTATGGTCTCGGCGCCGCGCGAGCTTCCCGCCGCGTTGGTAGCGGGCCAGCAGTCCCAAATCGAGCAGTTCGCGCGCCAGATTGCTGGCTGTGCCTCGGTGCGTGGTGTGGCGCGGGTCGATTTTCTGGCCAACGACCACGAGTTGTACGTGAACGAGATCAACACCATTCCTGGTTCGCTCTCCAAGCACCTATTCGTCGAGCCCACGCTCCCGTTTTCCCAGTTACTGAGTGACTTGATTGCTGAAGCCGTGCAACGACCAACTCATCACTTCAGCTCGGCCGGAGCCGATGGGCAAGTGCTCCGAGGGGCCGGATCCATCGCCGCCAAACTCGCGTAGGCGAGGCACCCGCGCGACCGTCTCGACGAGTACGTCACTGTAAGGATCGATCAGCAGGCCCTGTTGGAGAGCCCAAAAGGCCAGTTCGAAGCGGCCGTGGGCCATGGCGTCGTGATGCAACGCGAGCGCGGCCCACTCGCCGTCACGCGCGAGCCGCGCGCCGAAGCCCTCCGCCAGAAACCATTCGAAGCCGCGCAGTGCACCGGCGAGCGGTTCTCCTTTGACGAGGGCGAGTGCCTGGTGGGCCAGAGGGGCCGCCTCGTCGGAGGCGAGATGGCGGGCCCGGCCCACCAGGGTCGTGAAGATCTCGACGTCGCTCGTGACGCCGTGCGTGACGTAGAGGCCCGACGAGGTGACGGCGTGCAGTCGTTGACCGCTCGCGTCCGACCCGACGCTGCGCCGCACGACGCTCGCGGTGTTGGCGAGCGTGCGAAGCGAGGCGTCGACGTCGGCGTGGGCGAGGACGCGAGTTCGAAGTCGGTCACCGGTGATGGGTTCGTGACGATGGAGAGCCAAGTAGGCCAGCATCTCTATGCCCCGGCGTCGCAGCGAAGGCGTGAGCGGTTCAACCAAACCTAAGACTTGTGGATCGGCGCGCAGGAGATCGATTCGAACGTCGCCACTGGTCGCGCGGTCGCCGAGCGTCGCAGGCTTGGTCCACGTCGACACCGCGTCCCCGGGCGGAAGGGTGACGTAGGGCTTGAGGGTGATCGCGCACGCGGCCAACTCCGCGTCAAGGTCCCGACCGTGACCCAAGTAGACCACCGTCGTGTTGCGCACGGAGCGAGTGGCGAGGGATCGCAGCAACGCGGGCTCGGTGTCGGCAAAGACAATCTTTCCGTCGTGCAGACCTACCACGGCCGAGGTAACGTCGCTGCTCGCCCACGTCGGCACGATCGCGAGGCGCCCGCCCTCTCGGGCGAAGCTCACCAACGAGTTCTCGCCCGCGGCGCCCAAATAGCACACCACGAGTGGATCGGTCGTGACGGCGGTCGTGGCGTGCTCGTCACTGGGTGCCACCTCGAGCACCCCGTCAACAGCGTCGCCAATCAGGTAGCGCAGTTGGGCGAGGAGTGAGGGGTTCATCGCTCGAAGAAGGGCAATGGTCTCGTCGACGTCTACGTCGCCGTCTACGTCGCCGCCGATTTCGGTGAACTGTTGTTGGCGAAGCAAATCGCTACGTCGTTTCGCCATGAGGGCCATGGGTAGTGACCCGAGCGACGTTACTCGAAGTGGTGATAGGGGTGAAGACGGGGCGCGGACGTGTCGCAGCGCATCCGTAGAGCCGTTCTCCCTCGCCGCCGCAACGTGCACCGTGGGCGACGGTTGGTGATGACGGTGAAGAGCCGAGGCGGAACTGGACACGAGGAAGGGCATGATCGCAACCACCAGTCCGGCCAGCCACGCGCTTCCACCTCCGCCGGGTGCGCTGCCTCGACGCAGTCGTACGACGTTGCGCCCGACCTGGACCAAAAAGAGGATCCAGAACAGCGCCAGCACGACCAGCAGTCCCCGCACGAACGTGCCGTCACCTAACTGCGACGCGCGACTCCATTTGGTGACGACCACGAAGGGAAGCAGAACGAAATAGATTGCCAGGGCCGAACCCTGGAGGGGACCAGCAGCGTTCTTTAGACGTCCGGAGTTAATTGCCACGTGGACGCCTCGCCTGCCGTGGAGGTGATCTCCAGTTGACAGATTTGCGCGTCCCCGACCACGACTCGACTGGTCACCGGGCTGGCGACTGAGCCACAACTCAAGGTCTGGTTCGTCAAAGCGCTGCTGGTCAGCGTCCAGGTGCCGGGGCCTTGCAGGGGCACGTCGGCGACGGCGAACGGTGGCTTGAGACTTCCGGAGAGTGCGCCGTTCATCGCGTTCGCGTTGGGCACTGACGCGACGCGCTGCACGGTCGATCTGGTCACGCTCGAGAAGTTGGTGCCAATCGACCGGGTCGAGGGCGTCGTCGGAACCGTGGCTGCGGCGAGGATCGGCGCCGCGGACCTCGACCTGGGACGAGTCCGGACTGGTGGGGCCTGTCGTGCCGGGTGGACCTTGACCGCCTCGGTGGTGGTCGTTGCTTGCTGCGGCATCGTCGTCGTCGCCATTGAGGTCGCCGAGGTACTCGACGTCGTCGCCGACGTTCTCGACGTGGTCGCCGACGTGAGGGTGAAGACCAGCACGAGGAGGAGTACGGGACTCGACCACATCAAAAGATGAGCGCTCCTTAGAGAAAACTGTGTGCGCGCCATGTTTTTCGAAGGGTAGCCCTGATGGGAAGAAAAAGCGATTCGACACGATCGGTCCCGTGTTTCACTTAGATGAGGAAGCGCACAGCGAAGTGCTGGAGCTCTTTTTGCAAGGTGGCGGGCGCCGAATGATCGTCGGCCGCGACGTCACGTAGCGAACGACCTTCGTAGACGCGGGCGTAGGTAAGACGGGCCAGTCGGTCGTACTGACTGCCACGAAAACTGTGTAGTCGCGCGAGGAGTGGCGACGATTCGCTGGCCGGTTCGTCGTGCTGGTCGTAATTCGATATGACCCGACGCGCCGCCTTCTCCTTCAAGAGCCAGCGACGGAGTCGTCCCCGCAGGGCGGACAGGACGTCGGGCGCGGCGTACTGGCGCGACTGTCCGGCCCAGTCGGTCAGCAGTTCACTCGCGAGACTGAGCGCGACGCCCACCGTTTCGCTCGGTTCATCAATGATGCCTTCGCCGAAGCGGAGTTGGCGGCAGACGCTCACGATGCCCGGGATCAACGTCTGGAGCAGGGCGCGGTGAATCTCGACGTCACGGGCCTCTTCGAGCAGGGCGCGCACAATCTCGGCGCGCTCCAACACTGTTCTGCCGCCGCGACTCTCCAGGAGCGTGACGACGTCGCAGAGATCGATGAGCCCGTCGAGGCGCAGATCGCGGTGGCGCTCACTGAGGGTCGCCATGGCCCGCCTCGAATGCGCCGTGTGTCCCACGTGCTGCCACTCGTAGCGCATCTGTCCCAACAGGTCGGTCTGTAATGTCATGGCGCCCAGTACACAGCGACGCGCGCACCCAACCATGCCCTTCCTGGCGCTCCGCGCGAGTGCAGTTCTCATGCCAGTGAGGATGCCTTTGCCGACGCACTTCCCAACGCACATATCTCCGACGTAGGCTGTAGTTATGGATATTGAAGACTTCTATGACCAAAACGAAGCCCGACGCGAGAGCAACGAATTCGAGTTCGGCAGCGAATGGACCGACGGGGGCGACAACGAATACGAGCTGTCGTGGGTCGAGGCAACGGGTGAGCTCTATCTCATGGTCGAACCCGATTTTGAACTGATTCCGCACATGTTCGGTGGCTTTACCGGCGACGAGGAGCCCGTCAGCGAACAGACGGTCGTGGTGGTAGGCAAGTTCTCGTCGTTGGCGGGCCTCGAGGACGCAGTGCAAGGTTGGGAAGAGGCCATGCTCGAAAAGAACTCCCTCGAGTGGCTGCACGTCCGCATGCCCAAAGCCGAGTCCTAAAGGTACGGACTCGACGAGTCGGCCACCTTACACAGACGGGTCAGCGACGGCACTAAATTCTGGAGTGGTACGCGCTCCGACTCGTTGATGGTCGTCATCAGCGCGTTCCAGCTTCCGTCCGCTGATGTCGCGGCTGCCGCCATAGGGGTGGCTTTTAGAAGTTCGTTCATGGCCTTCGCCTGCAACGTGGTGCGCGTGGCGGCACTTATGCCAGCGAACTCGCTTTGCGCTTGCACGGCCAACGCCCGTTTCACCAGGCGACAGGAACTACGTGCATCGTTCACAGCGCCACCCGCGCCACATGCGCTGAGTGTGACACCCGCTAGGACCAGCGCAACGAGGAGGCCCCGGAGTCGACTTAGCCGAGCCACGAGTCAGCAGCCTGCAACAAGAAGTCGCTGACGCTGCGTCCGCGTTCGAATACGTCGCACAGGGGGTCCTCTCCCTTAGCGACTTGACTCAGCGAAATAGCGCGACGGGCAACGATAGATATTCGTCGTTCGCTGCTTTCGGTCGGGGAGGCGAACGCGTCGGTCGCGGTGACTTCGAGAGGCATCTCCAGGCCGCCAATCGGCGCGAGGTCAATGGCGAGGCGAAGGAGGTCGGGCGAATTGGGCATGGGCGGAAGGGTCCACGTCAGCACCAGTGGAAAGTGGAATTCGTCGGGTGGATCCACCTCGTCGGGCAGTCCGAGCACGGCGTCTTCGAAGGCCAGCAGGGTTCGCGGATCGACGTCGAGCTCAATATGCAAGTCCACGGGCCCGCCACAGCCGTCTTCGGGGTGGAGATCAACCTCCCACGCTTGGCGAAGTGAGTAGGTCTCGACGAAGTGTCGTTCGTCGTGCACGTGAAACCCGTGCGTCACCGCATGGTCTTTTAGGTCTGCGACGAAACCAGCAACGTCAATGGCGGCCATTGACACTCAGGCTAGCCCCCGACACCACTACCGTGGCAGCGTGACCGACGCACTGTTTCTCCCACTCCGTGAGTGTGCGCTGGAGATTGGCGAAGCAGTACTGCGCCATCGCGGACGCGGCTTGTCGGGTGATCGCGCGACCCAATATCACCTAGACGTTGCCGCCGACGAGGTAGCTCGACGAGTCCTCGGTGCTGCGGGCTTTCGAGTAGTTAGTGAAGAGTCCGGCACGACGGGCAGCGGCGCACTCACCGTGGTCGTGGATCCCATCGACGGCTCGACCAACTGTGATCGCGGCGTGCCGTTCTACTCGACGAGTATTGCCGTGTTGCGAGGGAACGAATTGATAGCGGGTCTCGTGAGAAATCAAGCAACGGGTTGCGTTTTCGAGGGCGAATTGGGCGGTGGCGCCACCCGCGACGGCGTGCCAATCCATCCCAGTACCCAGACCGAGATGGCGAAGGCCATTGTGGGGTCGTCGGGGTATCCCTCCCATCATCTGGGATGGAGTCAGAATCGTTCACTCGGGGCCGCCAGTCTCGAGATCTGTCTCGTGGCCGACGGCTCGCTCGACGTCTTCGGCGTGGCCCAAGGAACGGGACTGCACAGTTGGGATTATCTGGCCGGCCTGCTCATTGCGCGCGAGGCTGGCGCTTTAGCGACTGATTACTACGACCAGGAGTTGGTGACGACCAGCGACGAGCTTCGTCATCCCGTGTTTGCCGCCACCAGTGAGTTGATGGCGTTCATGCTCGACACGGGCGTCATCTAGGATTGTTCGCTCGGGCGCTTAGCTCAGTTGGTTAGAGCAGCTGATTTACACTCAGCAGGTCGGGGGTTCGAGTCCCTCAGCGCCCACCATCGCCTTCTCTTTCAATCCCCCGACCAAAGGCGGTGCCACGTCCGATCCCGAAGTTACTGCTCCAGCCAGAACTAGTCCGGATCCCAAGGCGGGCTCTGTGTGGTCTCTTGCCGCACCTTCATCGAGAATCCGCTGCAGCTCCGACTCGGACCTCACCGCCCCGGCCTGTCGAATCTCGTCGCCAAGCAAAGTTTCGAAAGGCTCCTCGAGTTTTCCAGTCACCTCGTAGTGGTCGTCAATTAGAAGACGTCTGAAAAAGACCTGTTGAACTGTCGCAGAATTTTGTCTGACGACTACCGGTAGGCGAATTCGCAGTCACGTGCGAGTTCGAACGCTTTAGTTAGGTTCGCTTCGGCATCTGCGTAGTTGCCTTCGATATTTTCGAGTCGTGCCTCAGAGTGATTCCTGACTTTTCTTTCTTCAAGAGATCGAGCGGAATTGCGTCGGCGTAGTGCGCGTCACTTCATAATTCGCGCCCTCCGCGGCCATCAACGCAAATCTTTCGGACTTGGTGGCTTCGAGGCGAAGTACGCGGCAGCTTTACCCAAGAAGGCGAGGTTCTTCTCCTGTTCGGTGACCTGACGACGCAACTGGATCAGCTCGGCGCGCTCGGCCGGGGTCAGGGGTTTCTCACTGGTTCCCGCCACTGCGTCCAAACGACGACGTTCGTCACGCACCCACTTGCTCAGTGAGTTCTCAAGCACCGAGAGTTCGTTCGCTACCTCGCGCACCGACCTTCCGCTGTCGATGACGCGGTGCGCCGCCTCGATTCGAAATTCCAACGGCTTATCGGGTGTCCACTATCTCAGGGGAACCTCAGACAGGAACGCCGAATTGGGAAGTTCTTCGACGTCAGGTTTGCAAATAGTTTCTATGAAATGGTGCGGTTGTGACCAGCAAGAAATGGAGACGTTTTGAACGTCGAGTATTGATAGTTCTCTTTCACGACGTCGAGGTGGGTCCAGGCTGAGAGATTGTTCACACCCGATATGGCCCGAATTGAGTCGAGTTGGTACGCCGCGTCGCTCTGTGACTTGGCAAGCAATGTTCCGATCGCGCCCCAGTGTCCTAGTGCTCGACTGAGGTAGCTGACGGAAAGGTTGTTCTTGATGGCGAGGAGCGTCGCTGCTTCTTCGCTCGGATTCAGATTTAGTCCAAATCCACACATGACTTGTAAGCCGAGCGCTTCTGGGATTGCTACGGCGGAGATTTGGAGTGCACCGCGACCCGTCATCTGATTGATGCGAGATCGAACGGTCGATTGTGAAAGGTTGATATTTCGCGCAATGTGCGCGTAACTGGCACGACCGTCAACCTCGAGAGCCGTGACAATTTTTCGATCGACATCATCGATCTCCATCGCTTGAATAGGGCCAGTCGGCTCATAAAGATCTTTGATTCTTTCCAAGTAAATTGACGTATTCACCGCCGCCACACCCGGTATGCCGCTGATGTGTTTTATTGACGAATCCAATTCAGTGATGTCCGGCGCATTCACTTCGGCAATCAACGCGTTGTGTCCCGCCACAACGGAGACCAGTGTCACTTCTTCGATCGCGGCGAGCACCGCGGCGGCCATATACGCAGAACCGCAGACGGAAATGGAGAGGTGAGCTAGGGCGGAAAAGCCCTGGCTCGATGGATGGACTATGCCGGTAATGCGCAACTGTCCGTCCTGAATCAAGCGTAAGACTCGTGATCGGGCAGCGACACGCGAAAGACCTGTGGCGCGGGCTAACTGCTCCATCGAAGCTCGACCGTCACGTCGTAGTTCTTCATAAATGAGGATGTCGAGGTCGTCCACGGTCAGAATAATTGTTGGAATGAGCGTTTGTCAGTGATGGCGTCCACTTGCAAACCTTGGGAGCTCAAGTCGATGGGAATTATGAGTGATTCATTCACAAAAGGCACAATATCAGCATGATTTATAGGTAAATCGGACTTTTACGTTCCGAATCAGTGGTTGCTCTCTCATATTAATGGCGTTATTGTTCTCAGTGCTGAGCTAGAAGGACGCATTTTGGCCGGCAGACTTGGGGGAATCCAAATTGCGGTCACTCAGCTTTGATGGCGCAACGTCGACTGTGCGAAGTGAGATCGTGCAACCGCATCACGCCCTTCGACGAACTGGCCCGCTTGATCGACAGGCATACGGACCGTAGGCCTACTTTGCGCATAATTGAACCTTCACACGTCAGCTCGAGATTGCGAATTATCTGTGATAACTGATACCGCACCGTTAGGCGACGATGAAGTCCTTCATGTCGTGCCGTTACGCCATCCTTGGCGACTTAGCGCTGCGGGGATTCTCATCGTCGCCCTGGGCGGCACGATCTGGTCTATTGCAAAGAATCCGAATGTCGAATGGTCAATCGTCGCCCACTATTTCTTCAGCGATTTGGTGGTCAACGGTGTGTTGGTAACTCTCTATCTGACTTTCATCGCCATGGCGATTGGCATTGTGGGGGCCGTGGCGATTGCGGTCATGCGCCTTTCGGAGAATCCCGTCCTTTCCTCGATCGCGAAGTTCTACATCTGGTTCTTTCGAGGAACGCCAGTTTTGATTCAAATCATCTTCTGGGGATACATCGGGGCACTATACCCACAAGTGAAACTGGGAATCCCTTTTACTCACGTGACGTTTTGGAGCACGGGTAGTAGCGCAATCATCACCCCAATGCTTGCGGCCATCCTTTCGCTGGGTCTCAACGAGATTGCCTATTCGGGTGAGATTATCCGTGGTGGTATCTCGGGTGTCGCAAAGGGGCAAGTCGAGGCTGCCCATTCGCTTGGTCTGACCCCGACGCAAACGACGCGCAAGATCGTCCTGCCCCAGGCAATGCGCATTGTGGTTCCGCCCATGGGCAATGAAGTGCTGACCATGCTTAAGGAGACAGCGCTGGTATCGGTCATCGCCGGGCGCGACTTGATGACTGCGGTCCAACAGATCTACTCACAGAACTACCAAGTAATCCCATTGCTCGTGGTGGCTGGAATCTGGTATTTGATCCTGACATCGCTGTTGTCGTACCCGCAGCGCCTGCTCGAGCGACGGTATGGCCGGTCGCGGGTCTCAGCGATGGGTTCCTCGGGATCGCGGCGCTTGCTTCTGGGATTCACCGGTTCAAAGAAAGCGGCTCTGAGTCATGATTGACGTCGGGACGCGCCCCAATGTCATTGCCAAGAATGTGCACAAACACTTCGGGCACGTCGAAGTCCTGAAGGGCATTGACTTCACAGTGAACCGTGGGGATGTGGTCTGTCTCCTCGGCCCGAGCGGATCGGGCAAGTCGACGCTCTTGCGATGCATCAATCATCTCGAAACCATCACTGAGGGTTCAATCGAAGTCGGCGGAGAATTTGTTGGCTATCAGCGTCAAGGTACGTCGTTGAGTGAGCTACATCCGAGACGTGTCGCCAAACAGCGAGCCAATATCGGCATGGTCTTCCAACAGTTCAACTTGTTCCCCCACTTGACGGTGATGGAGAACTTAACCATCGCGCCCACGATGGTGCGCGATATGAGCGCTAAGGAGTCCGTGGAGTCGGGCAACGCACTCTTGGAGCGAATGGGACTGTCTACGAAGGCTCAGGAATACCCCGGTCAACTCTCGGGCGGACAACAGCAAAGAGTGGCCATCGCTCGGGCCCTAATGATGAAGCCGACATTAATGCTCTTTGACGAACCAACAAGTGCACTCGACCCTGAACTCGTAGGTGAAGTGCTCACCGCAATGAAGGAGCTCGCTCTCGAAGGAATGACGATGATCGTCGTTACGCACGAAATTCAATTCGCTCGTGAAGTTGCCGACACCGTGATCTTCATGGATGACGGCGTCATTGTTGAACGCGGCGAGCCCAAGTCGGTGCTGGGCAACCCAAAAGAGGTACGCACCCAGGCGTTCCTGTCCCGAGTTCGAGTCCAAATGGAGAAGGAGCAACAAAGTGAGTGAATTGTTCACGTCCGAGACAATCCTGCTACGCGAAGGTCTTGTGATTGATGGTCTCGGTGGAGACCCCATCGAGGGCGGTTCAGTACTCATCGCCGATGGTGTCGTTCAAGAAGTTGGTCTGAAAGTGTCGTGTCCCGACGGAGCAAGGATCATAGATTGTCAAGGCTCATCGATCCTTCCCGGCCTCATTGACGCTCACGTGCATGTCGGAGCCACGATGGTGGATTTCGGAAACCAGTCCAAACTGAAACCCTCGAGTTTGATCGCCTTGGAGATGGCCGGGCGGCTGCGCCACATGCTTGACGTTGGGTACACGACTGTCCGCGACTGCGGCGGCGCTGACTGGGGATTCAAAGAAGCGGTGCGTAAGGGTGTCATCGCTGGACCCGAGGTGATCATCAGTGGGAGCATCTTGAGTCAAACGGGCGGACACGGTGACATGCGTCATCGCGGCGAACCGGGAGGTGAGTTCGTCGATCATGACACATTCGGGATGATCTTTTCGGTGGCTGACGGTCGCTCGGCGCTACGACGCGCCGTGCGCGAACAGGTCCGCTTGGGTGTGGATTTCATAAAGGTAATGGCCAGCGGGGGAGCAGCATCACCCACGGACAAGTTGGAACGCGCGCAATACTCGGTCGAAGAGTTGTCTCTCATCGTTGAAGAGGCAGAACGTAATGGCCTCTACGTAGCGATGCACGCCCTCCCGCTGGTTGCTATTCGACAAGCGGTGGACGCCGGAGCCCACACCGTCGAGCACGGGAACTTCTTGGACCAAGAAACCGCGGTCTATATGGCTCAACACGAGGTTGCCTTGATTCCCACGGTTGCGACGTACGTGATGGCATCTCGCCATCCTGAGAAATACTCCGATCCCCCTGAGGTCGTTGCCAAGATTGGCCTGGCTGCCGAGGGAGCAATGAGTGCCGTTGAATCGGCCTACCGAGCTGGAGTCATGGTTGGTTCGGGCAGCGACCTGTTAGGTGACGAGATCGCATGGCTACCCAACGAACACGTGTTGCGTGCTGAGATTGTTGGTCCAGCGATGGCGATTCAGGCAGCCACTTCAGTTAACGCCGACATTCTGCAGCGACCAGATCTCGGTCGGCTGGCTCCTGGATGTCGAGGTGACGTGGCGGTGTTCGTTGGAAACCCGTTGGAAGACATCTCGATCCTCGCCCGTCATTCGCATGTGCACGCAGTCATCAAGGGCGGGAGCGTTTGGTGTCACGTCAAAGGTCAATGAGAAGTAATGAAGTCATGGTTCGGCAGTTATAAACATATGGAGGAAAGAATGAAGAAAAGGAACAAGTTGCTCGCGTTCACGACGAAGGCGGGAGCGGTACTGTCGGGCTGCCTATTGCTGACGATGATGAGTCCGGTGTTGTCCTCGGGCGCGTCTAATCCGGGGAAGACCGTCGATGGTGTGCACGTCAGTTACAACGCCGCTGCGGCCAAGCTCCTGCCTGCGTCTATCAAGGCCAACGGCTTGCGGATCGTGACTTCGGCACCCTACCCGCCTTTTGAGATCTTCAATTCCAATAATCAACTGACTGGTTTGGATATCTTCACGGGTCAAGCGATCGCCGCAGCGCTGGGCGTCAAGGCCACGTTCACATCGATCGATTTCAATGGTGTGATTCCGGCGTTGCAGGCGGGCAAGTTTGACATGTTGCTGGCGGACACTGGTGACAACACTGCCCGAGCCAAGGTTCTCAATTTCGTCGAGTACGACCTGCAAGGCCAGGTGCTGGTGGTCGCAAAGGGCAATCCATCCAAGATCACTTCATTGAAGTCAATGTGTGGCAAGACTCTGGCAGTCGAGGCTGCCGATGCACCCGCAGGACTCTTTAACCCCGTACAGGCATACTGCAAAGCGAAGGGGGAGTCTCCCATGGCGATTAAGACCCTACCTACGACGGCAGATGCCCTTCTGGCAATTAAGAGCGGTAGTGCCCAAGCTCAGTTCGTCGGCGTGGCGACGGCGCCTTCTCTCGCCGCATCGACCAATGAGCAGGTCGTAACCATTCCCGGACAGGTCGGTGGCTACACCGCGTTGTACGTGGGCGCGGGAATCCTTCACAAGCAGACCCAATTGACGAAGGCGGTCAACGTGGCCATGGTTGGTCTGTTGAAGAGTGGCGTGCTAGAGGCGCTCTTCAAAAAGTACGGCCTGCAAAGCACCCTTATCCCGAAGATTTTGGTCAACGCGATCAGTGCCGGAGGGCAGGGCCTCAAACTCTGAGCACCTCCAGAGAACCAGTCGGTCAGCCCGACCCACTCGGGCCACCGACCTCGTGGGGAGTGAGCGGCGGTCGCTCACTCCTCCCGGGGCGTTGGCCCGACGGGGCGACGTTTGCCGCGGCGATATCTTTCGACCTAGATCACGAGACCCCTTGGGAAGGTAAAGGAGCCATTAGCCCCCAGATACTTTCCGCGGCGGAATACGGCACTCGACGGGGCCTTCCACGAATATTGGACGTCTTGCTCGACGAAGGCGTTCCCGCCAGTTTCTTCATTCCAGCCTTGGCCATGAAGCGCTATCCAGAAGAAACATCAAGAGTAAAGACTCTGGGACACGAGGTAGCTCTTCACGGTCTTCGACACGAGCGTCCATGGACGGTTTCGGCCTCCCAAGAACGCGAAATGATGGAGGAATCTTGCGAGATTTACGAGTCCGAGACGGGATGTCGTCCGCGTGGCTATCGCGCGCCGTCTTTTGATCCGTCGACCACGACACCTTACCTACTCGAGGAACTCGGCTTTCTCTACGATTCGTCACTCATGTCCGATGACGACCCCTACGAGTTGGTAGCGAGCGGCGAAACCTTGAAGTTGATTGAAATTCCCGTTGAATGGACTCGGGATGACGCTACATATTTTCTGATGGATCGCGGTTCGTCAGTACGACCGACGATGTCAAGCGAAGGGGTCGCCAGTATTTGGCGATCGGATTGGCACCGCGCACGTCACGAGGGTGGCCTCTTTCAACTGACGTTGCATCCGGACATTATCGGCCATCGTTCGCGGATTGATGTCCTCGCGGCATTGCTGAATGAAATTCGAATGGATGGCATGGGTTGGTTCGCTACTCACGAAGCCATCGCCATGCACTGCATCAAGGAAGGCACATATGACAATGAATCCGGCTGAAAAGATTTCCGACGATTATCTCTGGTTGCGAGACAAATCGCGTGGGCCTCGCTTGTTGGAGCATCTGCGCCACGAGAGGAGGGAATACGAGCGGCAGTTTCGTCGTCTCAGACTCACGGCCGACGCTGTTCGCCTCGAGGCGGTCGCCATGCTCCATCAGCAAGAGGATGGAGCACGTTGGAAAGTGGGGGACACTGAATACTGGTTTGCTTATGATGATGGCGATCAGTTCGGCGCACTCAAGCGCGCTCGGGCTGACTCGGAAGAAGTCATTCTTGATCTTGACGACCTGGCGGGGGATAGCCCATACTGCCGCTTAGCCTTTTGTGAGGTGAGTCCGGACAGCCGCTTTCTCGCTTACGCCATTGACGTGTCAGGCAGTGAGAGTTATTCGCTGCATCTCCGCAAGCTCGACGAACTCAGCGACGACTGGGAAGTTGACGATCAGGTCTACTACGGAAGTGCCTGGTCTCGCGACGGAAAATGGATTTGGTGGATTCGCCACGACGAGTCGTTTCGGCCATACCAGTTGTGGAGAGCTGCTGCGGGGACTCGAGAACCACTCGAACTCGCGTACGAAGAGAAGGACGTGAGGTTTCATCTCAGTCTTCGCGAGTCGTCAGAGGGGATGGTTATCTCGGCAGCTTCGCGATTGAGTTGCGAAGAATGGATAGTCGACGATTGTTCGCCAAGAATTGGACTGCGCTCCGTTGCCGGGCGTGAGCCCGGTCACGTTTACAATGCCACGCCGATACGCCGCCACGGTGATCTGGGTTGCCTGGTAATTTCAAATCAAGACGCCACCGACTTTCGTCTCTGTTACTGCGCGGAGCTGGGTGACGACCCATCCTCATGGGTGACTCTTATCGATCACGTTCCGGGAAGACGTTTACATCACGCTGAGATGGTGGGGGAATTCGTAGTCGTCGAGGTCAGGCGAGACGTTCAGCCTCGAATTCTGAGGTTTCCGTGGGGACACCCTGAAGAGTTGACTGAGATATCGAGTGACGCTGTCGATGGCACGCTATGTCGGACGAAGGGCATAACTGAGGGGAACCACGAGATTGCCCTTGAGCAACAGTCCTATCTAGATCCGCCCTTCATCCAGGCTGTCGACCTCACCTCATTGAAACGGCGCGAGTTGTGGCGGCGAGATGTGAGTGGCTACGAGCGTTCTGATTTCGTCAGCGAACGTCGCTCAGCAATTGTGCAGGATGGAACTGAGGTGGA
This sequence comes from Acidimicrobiaceae bacterium, assembly GCA_025350565.1. Lineage (GTDB taxonomy): Bacteria > Actinomycetota > Acidimicrobiia > Acidimicrobiales > RAAP-2 > RAAP-2. The sequence goes on along the minus strand of JANXXO010000034.1, from coordinate 744 downwards.
CTATCTGGTGATCCGGCACGTGTCCACCAATCTGGATGGGAGCGCACCCTGCCTGTACTACGGATACGGTGCGTGGGAGACGGTTATCGAACCAACCTTTGACCCCACCTTGATTTCTTTACTTCGGCGCGGTGTTGTGATGGTTCACGCATACGTCCGTGGTGGCGGCGAGATGGGTCGCTCGTGGTGGCTGGAAGGTCGAATGGACAAGAAGTCCAACAGTTTTACCGACTTCATCGATATCGGCGAATATATCGGCACGACAATCGTTGATCCTGAGCGAATTGTGATTCGCGGGCGCTCCGCCGGCGGGCTCCTGGTAGGTGCGGCGTATTCGCTTCGCCCAGATCTCTGGGCGGGTGTCATCGCGGAAGTACCCTTCGTCGATCCCATTACTACGATGAGCGACCCTGAAGCTCCCCTAGTTGCAGTGGAATGGGAGGAGTGGGGTGACCCCCGTCGGGATCAAGACCTGGCCTGGATGAAGAAATGGTCTCCCTTCGAAAACTTGCCTGCGGCGAATATCCGCCCGCGGTTGCTCATCACGTCAACCCTCAATGATTCGCGCGTCTCCATTTGGGAACCGGCTCGTTGGGCAGCGAAGTTGCGGGGGACCGGTTCAACTTTCGAAGGAGTGATGTTCCGAGCAAACGTTGCACCCGGAGCGCATGCCGTTCCCGAAGGTCGCTTTGCTGGTATCGAGTACACCAGTGAGATTTTCGCTTGGATGTTGGACGCAGCGAA
>JANXXO010000024.1 GCA_025350565.1 Acidimicrobiaceae bacterium | reverse complement strand
GGCCGAGGCCATGGTTGACGCGTTGTTGGACGACGGTTACCGTGCGCCACTGTCCGTGCTTCTGACCTCGCCTCTGGCTGGCAGCGCGCCAGCGCAGCGTGCGGCGGCGCTCGCCAGTCGCTGCGATTTGCACCTGGTCGTCGATCACGTCGACCAGGTCGATGAACTCGCCAGAGCAACCGGCGAAGTAGGGATCACGCTGAACGTCCTGTGCGACGTGGACGTCGGTCTTGGGCGAACGGGCGTGGTTGACGAGGATGCTGCGCTACGGGTAGTGGAACGACTGACCTCCTACTCCCAGTTGCACTTCGCCGGTATGCAGGGCTACGGCGGCCAGCTACAACACATCAGCGGCCGAGAGCGCCGTCGGGCGGCCACCCTCGCTTCGGCGCAGCACTTCGGCAAGGTGATTTCGGCCGTCGAGGCACACGGCCATGCGGTGACTCTTCGAACGGGGGGCGGCACCGGTACGGCCACCATTGACATCGAACTCGGCGTGCTGAACGAACTCCAGCCCGGCAGCTACGTCTTTATGGACCGCGAATATCGCGACGCGCTCGACGGCGACCTCGAAGGGTGCTTCGCGCAAAGCTTGACGTTGCTCACCACGGTCATCTCGACCAATCAAACGGACTTCGTCACCGTGGACGCGGGGCTCAAGTCCATGGCGACCGACGCGGGCGTGCCGGTGGTCGTTGGTTACGAAGCAACCTCAACGTACGCTTTTTTCGGTGACGAGCAGGGACTAGTGACCACGTCACCCAGCCACACGTTCACTCAGGGTCAACGCCTAGAACTCGTACCACCGCACTGTGATCCGACCGTTGACCGCTACGACGTCATTTGGTTAGTCCGAGGCGATGTAGCGCTTGTGCTCGTTGACGTCACGGCTCGGGGATGTTCACAGTAGATCAGAGCATTGACCGAGTCGAGAGCGGCAGACGCAGCACCGAACAACCTCGCGGTCCCCACGGCAATGGTCCGTAACATAAAATAATGTGCATTCTTTTTCCTCGTCAGGAGGGGTGGGGCCGCACGCTGAGGTGTATCGTTCCCCGCTTGGTCACTACGCTTGAGGTAGCAGAAAAGGTTCGAATGCACTGCGGACGTTCCTTCCCTATCCATTCATGACACAACGATTATGGAGGCGATGCGACGATGGCACCTACTCGACATTCCAGTTCAACTAGTGGCCACGACGGAATGCACGCCGGCGACCTTTCCCCCTCGCTCGAGTTCCGAACCCTTCGAGATCCGGGATCGTCACCACTGACACCGGAAGCGCTCGAGGCCATCTTTCCGCCTATTGGCGATTACGCCTTCTTGTCGGACTGCGAGAATACGCTCCTCGTCGCACCCACCGGTTCGATTGAGTGGATGTGCCTACCCAAGCCACACGATCCAAGCATCTTCGGCACGATTCTTGACCGTTCGGCCGGTTCATTCCGATTCGCTCCCGTGGAAAGCGCCGTGCCTGCGCACCGTCAGTACGAGCCGGGCACCATGGTGCTCGCTACCACGTGGCAGACCCGAAGCGGCTGGCTCGAGGTTCACGACTTTCTCGCCATCGGCCCGTGGTACCGCACCGGTGAACGCTCGACGCTACAACGTCGCACTCCGAGCGACTTCGACGCCCGCCACGTACTCGTACGGACCGCCAAATGCTTGCACGGCAGTGTGGACGTGATACTGAACTGCGAACCATCGTTCAACTACGGACGCGCCGATGCTGAGTGGGATTACGCCGGTACGTCGTACGACAAGGTATGGACCACGAACCCAGACGCCAATCGCATCACCCTCACGGGTGACATGCGATTCGGAATCGAGGGGCGTGCGGTGCGGGCGCGCCACCGTCTCGTCGAAGGCGAGTCGTGCTTCGTGGCCATGAGTTGGACCGATACGCCACTGCCTTCGACCCAAGAAGAGGTGGACCTCTACAAGAGCGAAACTTCACGGTTCTGGCGCGGTTGGATTGACGGTGGACGATTTCCGGACCACCCGTGGCGCGAGTTGTTACAGCGCAGCGCCCTCACCTTGAAAGGTCTTTCTTACGGACCAACGGGCGCTATTTTGGCCGCCCCCACCACGTCGCTTCCCGAGAACCTCGGCGGAACGCGCAACTGGGACTACCGCTACACGTGGATTCGCGACACCGCCTTCGCACTCCGCGCCTTGCACGCACTGGGCTTTGATACCGAGGCCGACGACTTTCTGGCGTTCCTGGGCGACGTCCTCGAGCCACCCCGCGGCTCGGTAGGCACGTCGGGGGTTCGTTCACGACGAAACCTCCAGGTGCTCTATCCCGTCGACGGCGGCGAGATTCCCGTGGAGTCGGAACTCGACCATCTCACTGGCTACGTGTGGAGTCAACCGGCTCGCATCGGTAACGCCGCGTTCGATCAGAAACAGTTCGACATCTTGGGCGGGATCGTGGACTGCATTTATGAGCACACTCGATCGCGCGATTCCCTCAGTGAACGTTCGTGGCGCATCGTGGTCCAAGCAGTCGAGATGGCGCTCAACTCTTGGCGCGAACCGGACCGCGGTATCTGGGAAGTGCGCGGCGAACCGCGCCACTTCACCTTCTCCAAGGTGATGTGCTGGGTTGCCGTGGAACGCGGCGCTCGATTGGCCGCACTGCGCGGAGAAAACCAGCGCGCCGAGGAATGGTTCAGGGAAGCAAAGATTATTCACGAGGACATCTGCGCTAAGGCCGTGGGTAAGCGCGGTTGTTTCACGCAGTCCTACGGGAGCGACGAACTCGATGCGTCGCTCCTCGTCTTGCCGATGCTGGGCTTCTTGCCACCGACCGACGAACGTATTCGTTCGACGATCTTTGCCATCGCCGACGATCTGACCGATGGACCGTTCGTCTTTCGTTACCGGCCCGAGAAGATGGATGACGGTTTTGACGGCGAAGGCGAAGGGAGCTTCACCGTCTGTTCCTTCTGGCTCGTCTCGGCGCTCACGGCAATCGGCGAACTCGATAGTGCTCGAACGCACTGCGAGAAGTTGATCGGCGCCGCGAGTACCCTCGGGCTGTACGCGGAGGAGCTGGACCCCACGACCTCGCGCCACCTCGGTAACTTTCCCCAGGCCCTCACCCACCTGGCCCTCATCAACGCCATTCTCGGCATCATCGCCGCCGAACAAAAAGAGGGTGAGACCTCGATTAGCAGCGCGCGAGCGCACAGTTGGTGGAACGCCGGTAAATTGCAGAGTTCGAACCCGATTGCCGTGCACGACGTGTGGACTGACATCAACGAACCCGCTGATCCCAGCGAAACCTAGCGGGCGGCGCCGAAATTCCTGTTCCGAAGGGTGGTGCCTGCACCTACGCTGGATTGTCGCGCCGAATTAGGTTCGTCTGAAACTGGCGCGAAGCGAAGAACCAGAAGGGCATCTCCTTGCTTCGCCACTGTCGTTGCCAATCAGTATCGAGGAGCCAAACCCGACCGTTAGTCGACACCACCGCATGAGTGAACTCATTACGCCAACGAATGAATCCGAAGAGACCGCGACCGTCGCCAACGGCGTCTCCCTCGACGCCGCCTCGGGCGGTGGCGAAATGGCGTCGTTCGTCGTCGTGGCGAATCGACTTCCCCTGCGACACACCAACACGCCGGGAAGCGAAGGGTGGTTGCCGAGTCCCGGCGGGCTCGTGTCGGCGCTGACCTCGGTGCTCCAAAGTCGCCAGGGGCTGTGGATCGGATGGCCCGGCACCTCCGGAGCCCAAGAGCCGCCCTCCATGTACGAAGGCATTCGCCTGAAGTCGGTAGCGATAAGTCCCGAGGAGTACGACGAGTTCTACCTGGGATTTTCCAACGCGACCATTTGGCCTCTCTATCACGACGCCATCCGCAGTCCCAGTTTCCACCGTACGTGGTGGCACAGCTACCGCGACGTGAATATGCGCTTCGCGGTCGCGGTCGCCGAAAGCGTGTCGCCCGGAGGCACCGTGTGGGTCCACGACTACCAATTGCAGCTGGTGCCTCAGATGCTGCGCCAACTTCGACCGGACGTGGTGATCGGCTTTTTCTTGCACATCCCCTTCCCGCCGAGCGAACTCTTCATGCAGCTCCCGTGGCGCCGAGAGATCCTCGGTGGGTTACTCGGCGCCGACCTACTCGGCTTCCAGCTTCACTCGTCGGCCTCGAACTTCTCACGCCTCGCCCGCCGACTCACGTCGGCCTCGGGCACCGACTCGGGACTGGAGTTTGAGGGACGCGCCATTCGGGTGGGCTCCTTTCCGATTTCCGTGGACTGCGATCAGATCGTGGAACTGGCCTCGGATGCATCCGTGCGGGCCCGGGCGCGCGAGATTCGCCACGACTTAGGTGATCCCGAATTTCTCCTGCTTGGCGTTGACCGACTCGACTACACGAAGGGCATTCAACAGCGGGTAAAGGCCGTAGCCGAAATGATGGATGACGGCCTGCTCAGTGCCGAACGCCAGGTGATGATTCAGATTGCCGTACCGTCACGCGAGTCCGACTCACATTACGAACAGGAACGACACGACCTCGAACGTGCGGTGGGCGAAGTCAACGGCGAGCACGGCCTGGTTGGTCATCCGGCCATCCACTACCTCCACAAGAACCTTCCGTTCGACGAACTCATTGCCCTCTATTTGGCGGCCGACATTATGTTGGTGACCCCATTCAAGGACGGCATGAATTTGGTTGCTAAGGAATACATCATGTGTCGGACCGATCTCACTGGCAAACTCATCTTGAGTGAGTTCGCCGGCGCTGCTACCGAACTGCGCGGCGCGTACAT
>JANXXO010000022.1 GCA_025350565.1 Acidimicrobiaceae bacterium | reverse complement strand
CTAACTGGTGATTGGCACACCCTGGCACCGGGTGGCACATGAGTGTGGAGACTGCAACGCCCCGTACTCCGGTTCGAATCCGGACGCCGCCTCCACGCCTTCGCTCGCAGTAGGCAGGCCCAGGTCCAGTCGATGTCTGATCGAAGGCGAGTGGCGTCACTGGTTTCGCGCGATTGATCTGATGGCCGTATGCATTCTTTGGACCCCCTATAACTTGGAAGCGTCCAACGCGGGGCGAATCTCGAGCTTCTCTACGGTGAGCGTTGCGCGCACCAATGTCCTTGACGAGGCTCGCGGTGCGTATTAACTTGGGCGATTGATTCGCGGGGATTGAGAGATCCGGCGGCGCTTTGTCACGGAGGGGGATTCGGAAAATGGATACGCGGGCCTTGTCTGTTCGTCCGTACTTCGTGCCCGAAAAAGGCGCGATGGCTGAGCGGTTGGGCGGGCGATTCATCAAGGGGCGCGGTGCTCAGTCGGGCGTGACGGCGGTGCTGCTGGCCTATGTGCTCATCGCCCCGGTGACGATCGCCGTTGGTCTGGTGGTCTTTCACGTGATGGCCCACGGTTCGGTGGGGACAGTGGAACGCTCGTTCAGTCGTTGGCTGGAGATGCGTCGGACCAACGTTTGGAACCACTGGACGTACGCCGCGACCTACGTGGGCAGCTCCGTGCCAGTCGCCGTCATTGCGGTGGTGATCACAATCTGGCTCGTGATCCGGCATTGGGGACGCCAAGCCTTCCTTCTCCTCTTTGGCTTGGTGGTCGAGTTGGCCGTTTTCTTGACCGCCAACTACACGGTGCGACGTCCGCGTCCGTCGATTCGCCACGTGGGGGCCACGCCATCGACCTACGGATTCCCGTCCGGCCACGAAGCGGCGGCCGTCGTCCTCTACGGCGGGCTCGCAGTGATTGTCTGCGTGGCGACCAAACACCTATGGCCGCGCCTCTTGGTTTGGCTGTTCGCGGTGGCGATGATCGTCTCCATCGGCATCTCTCGGATCTATCGCGGCGACCACTACCTCACCGACGTGATCGCCGGCTTCCTGGTCGGGGTCGCCTCGTTAGTTGCGGCCATCTTCGTCACCCGAGTGACGACCGAGACGGCCCTTCGCGCCACGCACCGCGCGGCGGCGCTGCAGGACCAAGCACCGAGTGAATTGGAGTCACACTGATGGAGAAGATCGCGGTCGTCGCACATAGTAAGAAACTCTTGGGCGGTGGGCTCGGAGAACTGCGACGTCGACTGGCCGACAACGGCATCAACGACCCCCTGTGGTACGAGGTGCCCAAGAGTCGCAAGGCGCCCCAAGCCGCCCAACAGGCCATGGACGAAGGAGCGGAACTTATCTTCGTGTGGGGTGGTGACGGAACCGTGCAGCGCTGCGTCGACGCGGTCGCCGGAAAAGAGGTGACGCTCGCAATACTCCCGGCCGGCACGGCCAATCTGCTGGCCACCAATCTGAAGATCCCCATTGACCTGAAAGCGGCCGTGGACATTGGCCTGCGCGGCGACCGGCGCGCCCTGGACGTCGGCGTCTTGAACGGTGAGCGCTTCGCCGTCATGGCCGGCGTCGGACTGGACGCCGTCATGATGCATCACGCCGACGGGACCCTGAAGGACCGGTTCGGTCGTTTGGCCTACTTCTACACGGGCGCACGGGCCGCGCGCATGCCCCCGCGCACGGTCAAGATCGACGTCGACGGCGTTCGTTGGTACAAGGGGAAGGCCGCTTGCGTGCTGCTCGGCCAAATGGGCACGCTCGGGGTGGGCATGGTGGCCTTTCCCGACGCCCAACCCGACGACGGACTGCTGGAAGTGGGCGTCATCACCGCGCGCAGCACGGTCGAGCTGGTGCGCGTGCTCGGCCGGGTCGTCTTGGGCCAGCCGGAACGGTCGCGCTTCACCCAGATGACCAAAGGCAAGGCGGTCGAAATACGCGTCGACGCGCCCACCCTTTACGAGCTGGACGGAGGCGCTCGAACCGCCAAGCGCAAGCTGCACGCATCGATTGAGAGTCGAGCGATCACCGTTTGCGTACCGAAAGCGGACACGTGAGTAGCGCCGCCCTGGTGCCCGAAACGCGAGAGCTGAGCGGCGACGACGCTTGGCAGACGTTGCACCGTACGGGGGTGGGCAAACTCTTGCGCGACGCCTTTCGCCGGATGCGCGTCGCCGACGGATTCAGTCACGCCCGTTCGCTGGCCTTCCTCATGTCGCTCGTGGCCATCCAGGGCCTCATTGGCCTGGTCGGTTTGGCCAGCATCGTGCACAAGGGGAGCGTCAGCCAAATTGTCATCGCCACTATCCGACGCATCGTTCCCGGGCCGGCCGGTCATCTCCTCACGACCGCGGGCGCGCAGGCGCACCACGCGGTCGGTGATCATCGCTACACCGCCGTACTCTTCGCCGTGGTGGGCGGACTCATCACCGCGACCACCGCCATGGGTCAAGTGGAAAGGGGCCTTAACCGAATCTACGGCCTCGAACAGGACCGACCTTCCCTGAAAAAGTACTCCCTCGCCTTTCTCTTCGCCCTCAGTGCGGGGACCCTCGTCACGTTGGCGACGACCTGCCTGGCCGTGGGACGTGACCTCTTTCGCGGCACCGGCCTCCAAGCCCTTTCTTACGCCTGGTCCGTCCTACGCTGGCCCCTCGGGTTCGCCCTCATCCTGGTCGCCGTGACCGGTCTCTTTCGGTGGTCCCCGCGTCGCCAACAACCCAACATGTCCTGGCTGGCCTTCGGCGCCGCCCTGGCCATGGTGCTCTGGGGGATAGTCACGATTGGCTTCGGTCTCTTCTTCCAGAACAGTTCGACCTTCGGTAACACCTACGGGCCACTCGCCGGCGTCGTCGCCCTGCTCTTTTGGACGTTCTTCTCGAGCATTGCCCTCTTGTACGGGGCGGCGGTCGCGGCCCAGCTCGAAGCCATACGCGCCAACGTGCCCGGGCCCCAGGACCCCGCGAAGGTGCTGTCGTCATCGCGCGGGGCGTCCGTCCGCACCGCGGGAGCATCCGCGTGAAGTTCAACGAGTCCTTCGACGCCCACTCGTCCCACGACGTGCGCGATCGAGCGCGCCGCGTCCTGGAGGGCGTAGTGGGGATACCCGCGACGGAGGGCAATCGCGTCGAGGTCTTACGTAACGGCGACGAGATATTTCCTCGGATGCTCGAAGCAATCTCCGCCGCGACGCGCACGGTCGACCTCCTGACGTTCGTCTACTGGAAGGGCGACATTGGCGAGCAGTTCGCGCATCGCCTGGCCGAACGCGCCCGCGCCGGACTGCGCGTACGCGTGCTGTTGGACTCGTGGGGATCTCGCCCGGTCGAGCGTGAGTTGGTGCACATGATGACCGAGGCCGGGGTCCAAATCCATTGGTTTCGACCGCTGCGACGACTGCGGCCGCGCGAAGTCAATCACCGGACGCACCGAAAAGTCTTGGTGGTCGACGAGTCGGTGGGCTTTACCGGCGGCGTGGGCATCTCCGACTTCTGGCTCGGTGACGCGCGCAACGAGCACGAGTGGCGTGACACGCACTTTCGGATCGAGGGACCGGCCGTGGACGGACTACGCGCCGCCTTCCTCGACAACTGGTCGGAGACCGACGACACGCCGCTCGACGCCACCTTCGACCACTTTCCCGACCAACCCCGACCGGGCGACAGTACCGTCATGTGCGTTCGCGGCGACTCGTCGTCCAACGGCAGCGATCTCAACACTGTCTTCACGACGCTCATCCAGTTGGCGCAGCGACGACTGCGCGTGACGACGGCCTACTTCGTGCCCGACGACGACCTGGTGGGTCGGCTCTGCGACACGGCCGAGAGTGGCGTGCAGGTACAGATCTTGCTGCCCGGTCCCCACGCCGACAAGCGGTTCGTGCAGTGGGAGGGCGAGGCCGACTACGCGCGACTGCTGGAGTGCGGTGTCGAACTGTGGAACTTCCAACCGTCCATGCTGCACGCCAAGATCATGACCGTCGACGGCATCGTCGCCAACGTTGGTTCCGCCAACTTCAACGCGCGCTCGCTCGAGTGTGACGAAGAGTTCAACATCGTCGCCTTCGATCCCGACTTCGTTGAGATACTCGACGGACACTTTGACGCCGACCTCGAACGGAGCATTCGGATCGATCCGCGTCGCTGGAAGAATCGCTCGCTGACCCAACGCAGCGTCGAACATTTGCTGACGCCCCTGCGGCGTATTTCGTAAGGAGAGTGTCGTGCTGCTTGTTCTGACCATACTTATCGCCCTCGCGGCCGGGGTGATCGTCTTTTTCGCCGCCCGACGCTGGCCGCGCGTCGATCCCGGCGCGCCCCAACTGCGGCCCCAAACCATTGCCGGCGAAGTGCGCAAACACCGGAGTCTGCGGGAGTTTCTTCACTCGCGTTTCGACGCCACTGTCCTCACCGGCTTCGGTCTCACGGCGGCCCTGGTGGCCACCATTCTCGGAGCGTTGGGCGTGGGACTCTTGCTGGTCATGATCCATACCAACACGGGACTGGCGCGCTGGGACCACGGCGCCAGTGCCTTTGGGGCGAAGCACGCCACGAAGTTCTCGACGCACCTGCTGAACGATCTCTCCAAGATTGGCGGGGCCGTCGTGGTGGTGCCACTGGCCCTGCTGGTGGGCGTCATCGAGATGGTGCGACTCCGTTCGCGAACGGTCTTTCCGTTTTTGATTGTGGTGGTGGGTGGACAGTTCTTGGTCGCCAATGTCATTAAGTCACTGGTGGGCCGCGCCCGACCCACCATTGACCAATTGACCGGCTTCAGTGGCTCGTCGTTCCCTTCGGGTCACGCCACGGCGTCCGCCGCGTGCTTGGCCGGCTTCGCCTTGGTCATGGGGCGACGTCGAAGTATCACGACCAAGGCACTGCTTTCATCGTTCGCGGTCGCCATCGCCGTCGCGGTGGCCCTCACTCGGGTGTGGCTCGGTGTCCACTGGCTGACCGACGTACTGGCGGGTTTGGCGCTCGGCTGGGGGTGGTTCGCCCTCAGCTCCATTGCCTTTGGTGGGCGCCGGCTGCGCTTCGGCGACCCGGTGGTCACCGCCGAACAGGTCGCGCCGGTGTCGTCCGGTGCAGGCACGACCTCGCCGCCCCACGACTGAGCCCGAGCCCCGAGCGCACCCGACGAGATGACGAGCGACGACGCCGCCGCAGTAGCGTTCGAACGCGACTGGACGCCTTGGCACGAGGCGCACGTGCGACGACGGTCGCGTCCGCAGGGATTCTTCGCCATCACGGGAGCACCGGCTGACCTCGACCCGCAGCGATTTGATGGCGTGCCGGGCGCGTGGATCAGTGACGCCAATGGCGTCACGGTCGAACTCCGCAACGGCGAGGAGCTTCGGCGCGACGCTAGGGTGCTGTCGGGGCGGTACTCGTTCGGTGACTTCAGTGAAGGCATGACCGTCGACGCCGACGTTAGTGAGAACGTCGTGGAGATCACCACCAGAAACGGTCGTCCTCCTTCGTCCGCGTCACCCCGACCACGCGACTCGTCGTCACTACCGCGGGACTCCCGTACCCACCGTCGCTCGCCTGGCGGGTGAGCGCACGTATCGTGCCCGGGTGACGCCCGGGTGACGCTGGAGTGCGCGACCGCAGGACTTGGCCAGGAGTACGAGTCGCGCGGTCGCGGAGCTCACGCTGCACGGCGCCGCATGCGAGTTGACGCCTTCTCCGTGACGAAGATGGCCAACTCTTCGTGTTATTTCGCGATCAGACGACGGATATCGCCAAGTACGTGGCCGGTCACATCCTCGACATCGAACCGGTGGACGCCGAGGGCGAGCTGGTCCTCGACTTCAATCGGGCGACCAATCTGCTCTGCGCCTATACGGTGTTCACCACCTGCCCGCTGCCGCCAACCGAGAATCGGTTGGCCGTGGCGATCGAGGCCGGCGAACGACGTCCGAGCAGCACCGACCCAGAGGAACGCAATGACTGATACGAACACGCTGGGCGGCACGTTTGCCCTGACCCCCGGTATCGAAGTGACCCGCATGGGTTACGGCGCCATGCAACTCGCCGGACCGGGCGTCTTTGGCCCGCCCCGGGACCGGGCCGAAGCCGTGGCGGTCCTTCGTGAAGTGGTGGACCTCGGCATCACCCACATCGACACCTGCGACTACTACGGGCCCTACGTCACCAACGAGATCATCAAAGAAGCCCTCTACCCCTACCCCGACGATCTGCACCTGGTCACCAAGGTCGGCGCGCGACGTGACGAGAAGGGCGGATGGTTGCACGCGCGTTCGCCCGAGGAACTTCGCCAAGCGGTCCACGAGAACTTGGACCACCTCGGGCTCGAGGCCCTCGACGTGGTGAACCTGCGAATGGGGGGTATGAACGACGCCGAAGCGGGGTCCATTGCGCCCCAGTTCGACGTGCTGGTCGAACTCCAACGCGAGGGACTGATCCGTCACCTCGGTCTCAGCACGGTGAACGCCGAACAGATTAGCGAAGCCCAAGCCATCGCCCCGATCGTGTGCGTCCAAAACTTCTTCAACGTCGCGCATCGTGAGGACGCACCGCTCGTCGACGCCCTCGCGGCGAACAACATTGCTTACGTACCCTTCTTCCCACTCGGCGGATTCTCGCCCTCGCAATCGAGCGAACTCGGGGCCGTCGCGACGAGGCTCGAGACGACGCCGATGGCCGTCGCGCTCGCCTGGCTCTTGCAACGTTCGCCCAACATCCTCTTGATTCCAGGCACGTCACAACGAGCGCATTTGCGAGAGAACGTGGCCGGCGCGGAGTTGGTACTCAATGCCGACGACCTCGCCGAACTCGACGCCATCGCTTAACTCTGGCGGTGAAGTTTGTAGGAGGGCTTGACCGAACAGGTTCCCCGCGACTTCGAGGGGGAAAGTCCTCCCAGGGTCCACCTCCCGCCGTGCAGCGCCCGAACAGTGCCCCAACAGCTCTCACTTGACGAGGGTGTTGACCTACCAACCAGCGTCGCGCTACTGGACCTTTAAGGGGATCGAGTGCTCCTTGTTCTTGGCCCTTGCGCTGGCCATCGTGAGATTCAGCGTCTGGTGGATTCGTCGACACTTTGTTTGACGAGGTCGTTGGGATGTACTGCACGGTGGCCGGCACGGTACTCGCGAATGGCGCCTAAAGAACGGAGACGAGCGTGCCGATGGGGGTGTAAGGCCACACTTTGGCGGCGTCGGTGAAGGTCATCTCCACGCAACCGAGGCTCTGGGGATAGCCGTACTGCGAGCGAAGGAAACCGTGCAGAGCGTCGCCCCCGTGGAAGTACGAGACCCACGGGATCCCCGTGTCGTGGTACTTCGTACCGTTGGGATTGGTCCCGGACATCGTCGTCACTGCGTAGCGCACGTACACGGGGTAGGTGCCGGCCTGCGTCGGGGCGGCGCTGATGCCGGTGTTCACGAACGAGGTGTAGGTGTGGCGCCCGTTGACGTAGAGCCGTAACTTCTCGGGCTGGGTTTGACTCACCACGACATAGTTGTAGCTCGTCGGGTCGTACTGCTTCTTTTGCACCGCGGCCACGATGGCCAGCCAGGTCGGGGTATTAATGCCGCCGTTCCAGGCCAGCCCGTGCACGGCCTGGAAGTTCATCAGCGCGCCTTGTAGGACAACGTTCTGGGTCCCGACCTTCCAAAGTGAGCGGACCGGACCGGATAGTCCTTTGAAGCGCCAGACGAACGAGCCCCTCCGCAGCGAGGTGCGACTGGGCTTCGGTACGGGGTTGGGCCGGGGTTTCGGTTTCGGTTTCGGTTTGGTGGTCGTGGTGACGGGCACGGTCGAGGTCGTCGTCGACGAAGAGGTGGTCGTCGTGCCCAGGGCCGTTGTCGTTGTTGTAACCGGCACGGTCGTGGTGGTCGTGGTCGTCGTCGTCGGGTGCGTCGTAGTGGTGGGAGGGACCGGCTTCACGTAGGGGACGAAGTTGACGGGTAGATAGTGCAGTTCCGCGAGGAATTGATCTTCGAGACGGATCGAGAAGACCACGTGGGACTGGCGACCAGACGTGGCGACGGCGGACGACCGCGTCGGCGACGTCGCCAGCTCGGCACCTTGAGCGACCGGCGAAAAGGGCGCGATGATCAGGGAGCCAACGGCAATCGACGTGGCGAGCGCAGCGCTCAGGAGTGGTCGACTAGAGAGGTGCACCTGCCGAGTTTAGATGCTGCCTCTAAACCCTCTGCGTCACGATACGGACCGTGACCGGTTATTTAACGAATCGTAACGAAGCAACCCTGCGAGATGGATGGCTACTGCGCGTGGCGTCGGCGGCGGCGCATATTGGTGAGGACGGACGGGGCCCAGCCCGCGTCGATGGAACTGACGTTGGTGCCGGGTGCCACGATTTCGTCGATGCGGTCGAGGACTGCTGGCTCCAAGTGGATCGAGGGCGCGCTCAATTGGGAGTCGAGGTGCTCCATGGTCCGTGGCCCGATGATCGCCGACGAGATGGCGGGGTGTTCGAGGACGAAGGCGAGCGCCAACTCGATGAGAGTGATGCCCGCTTCGTCGGCGAGGGAGGTCAGCGCATTGACCGCTTCGAGCTTTCGCTGGTTGGCCGGAATCTCGAGGTCGTAGCGGTCGGGGAGCATGGCCGAACGGCGACTGGTGTTCTTCTTGCCCTCGCCGAACTTCCCGGCGAGCCATCCGCCGGCCAGGGGACTCCAGGGCAGTACACCCATCCCGTAGGTCTGACAAGTGGGCAAGACGTCGCGCTCGACGCCGCGAACCAGGATCGAATAGGGCGGCTGCTCGGTGCGGAAGTGTTCGTAGCCGCGCGATTCGGCGGCCCACTGAGCGGCGACGATCTGCTCGGCCGGGAAGGTTGAACTGCCGAAGTAGCGAATCTTGCCTTGGCGCACCAGGTCGGTCAGGGCACCCAGCGTCTCTTCAATGTCGGTTGACTCATCGGGACGATGTATTTGGTAGAGGTCGATGTAGTCGACGCCGAGTCGCGTGAGACTGTTCTCCACCTCGGCAATGATCCAGCGACGTGAGTTGCCGGCCGAGAGGGGATCGTCACCCATTTGTCCGTGGACCTTGGTCGCCACGACCACTCGCGAGCGGTCAATCGAGGAGAGGGCCTTGCCGACCACGATCTCGGATTCGCCTTGGGCGTAGACGTCGGCCGTATCAATGAAGTTGATGCCGCTGTCGAGAGCTTTGTGGATGATCTTGACGGAATCGTCGTGGTCGGTATTGCCCCAAGCGCCGAACATCATTGCGCCGAGACAGAGGGGGCTTACTTTGAGACCGGTACGGCCAAGATTATTGAGTTCCATGTTTCTCACCATACGGGTTGCCTCGCAGCGGTGCGCGGCTAGCGCGAACACAATGACCCGGTGTCAGACGCCCAAACTTCCCTTGGCCGCTTTCTCGTACAGTCGAAAAGGAAGAAGGCGCTTACCCATGATGCCGGCCCGTTCGTCCAACTTGCCGACCGACACCCGTCGCGGCGGTCTCTTGGCATTGAGGACCTTCTCGACCACCCTGGCCACGAGCAGTGGACTCGCACCATTGATTTCGTCGCGTTCCATCATCGACACGGCCTTTTGGCGCGCGGCCCGGTAGGGGTCGTCGCCCGTGACCTCTACCATCCGCCGGTTGGCGGTGAAGTCGGTCTTGAAGTTTCCCGGTTCGATGAGCGTTACGTGAATGTTGAACGGTTCCACTTCGTAGGCCAAGGACTCGGCGTAACCCTCGATGGCGAACTTGCTGGCACTGTAGAACGCTTGGTAGGGGATGCCCAGCAATCCACCTATGGAACTCGTTAGCAGCAGTCGTCCACCACCTTGTTTTCGAAAGTGGGGCAGGACTTCGCTGACAATTCTTATCGCGCCCCAGAAGTTGGTCTCGAATTGCGCCTTGGCCTCGGCGATACTCGTCTGTTCGGCGGCCCCGGCAATGCCGAATCCCGCGTTCGCCAGCACGGCGTCGATTCGACCCTGTTCGGTGAGAACCTTGGCAACGCCGTCCTTCACCGAAGCGTCGTCGTCGACGTCCATGGCGAGGCCTGACCACCCACCACTCGAAGTTCCTCGACGACTGGCGCCAATGACCGTCCAGCCCGATTGGTGTAGCGAATTGGCGCATACCCGCCCGATGCCCGCTGAAGCTCCGGTGACGAGGATCACTTGTTTGCTCATGGCGAACACTCTTGTCGATTTGTTCAGAAACGTCAATTGACGCATCGCTAGGGCCTAAGTCGTAGTGTCGTCACCCATCGCTCGCCGTTGACGCTTCTCCGTCAGCGTCGTCGTGTCACATTGAACTGCAATAATGGTCGCGTGGCAAAGAAGCACCAACGGGTGCCGGAACTCATTCTCGGCTTTGATACCGAGACAACGGGACTGAGTGTCTCGAGCGAACGTGCCATTTCCTACGGTTTTTGCGCCTACCGCTTCGGTCATCTCGTGTGGTCAGAGCAGTTCTTCGTGATACCCGATCGCCCAATTTCGTATGGCGCCAAGCGAGTGCATGGTTTATCGCTCGAAGACTTAGAAGCGAAGCGAGAACATTGGGCTGTTTTGAGCGTCGAAGAGGGTCTTACCCGCGCCGTCGGGATCCTGCGTGATTATCACGAACTGGGCGCCCACATCATTGGTTCGAACGTGGTGCACTTTGATTTGGAGATGCTTCGTCGCAGTTCGATGTCGGTCCTCGGCAAGGAGCTGAATGACGACTATTTCGATATCTCACTCCTTCGGATCATTGACGTTATTGACCATGATTTGGTCATCGAGCCGAGTCGTGCGATGCGCCCGAAGAGAGGACAAGCATCCCTTTGTCGTCATTACGGCGTAAAACAAGGCGGACACGACGCGCTCGGTGACGCACGAGCCGCGGTGGAAATATTCATGGAGCAAGTTGTCCGCAACAACGCCGGTCAGGCGTCGTTGGACTTGTGGACGGAACCAGAATCCTTCGCTGATTCAGTGCGAGTTGAAGGGAATCGCCGCTCGCCAAGATTTTCGAATGCCGTCAAATGGTAGGGTGGGTGACCTTAGGGGCCGTTGGCGCAGTCTGGTAGCGCACTTGCATGACACGCAAGGGGTCGCAGGTTCAAGTCCTGCACGGCCCACCAAAGTTTCTAGTGATTCGTGCGGATTCTTACGCGTACGAAAGACATGGTCATGGACAAGAATCGCCCGGGCTAGCAACGATGTGAGCAAATAGGGGATATATCTGACCCGACTTACGCTC
>JANXXO010000087.1 GCA_025350565.1 Acidimicrobiaceae bacterium | reverse complement strand
ACCACGAACTGGTCGCCGCTCAGCCCCAACACGCGGGTGGTGACCTTCTACGCGTGCCGGAGTAACTTCAGCGGCACGCCTCTACTCGCGGACATGAACACCGCGGCGACCGCGTGCGCGTTGAATCCGATGCTGCAGGCGGTGATCGCCTTCGACGACTATCCGAGCACGATCGGTGCGTCGAACTGCCCCCCGGGTAGCTTGGTCGGGGGAACGAACACCTGCGGGACGACACTCACGATACGGAGTTGGAGCTTCGGTGTCTCGCCGCCAACCGTCTCCGCGGTCGGTGACTCGACAACGGGGTGCACGTCGCCGTCGAACTTCGTGAGCATCACCGGAACGGGACTTACCGGAGCGACGGCAGTCAGTTTCTCCGTTCCCCAGGCGAATAACAACGCAATCTTCTCGGCGACCCAGGTTACGGTGGTCTCGGATACTTTGGTCACCGCATGCGGCGCAAGTGGAATGACGGCCAATGCGACCTACCAGGTCACGGTAACGACGCCCAACGGTACCAGCGTGCCAACGGCTTGGTCTCAAAGCCTAGGCTCGACGAGCTCGCTCAAGTATTGACCTACGCCCAAGCCTCCTGAAACGTGCGGCTCCAAGAGCGCTCTCGACTAAAGATACGCTGGAGGGGACGCAAAGGTGAACTTCGGCTTTGCCCCGAATCCCAGGCGCGGCGGTTACGCAACTGAGGTGCCGAGTCGCCGATCCCTTATACCCCCCGTACATGCTTCGCTCTCGGCGGTTACGAAAACGTCGAACCCGGCTTGTCGTACGTCTTCAGGCAGCCGTCACTCGTCAACGTTCCAGTCGAACTTCGTATTGGTGTGGATCGCGATGACGTGCGCGGTCCAGGAAAATTTGTAACGGGGCTGCGATGTGCAACGGACCGCTATTTCGCTCGCCGCAAGATCCTCACCGAAACTGAGATGGAGTAACAAACGTTGCCCACGACGGTCACAACGATCGGACATTCGGGGCGATTTGGCAAATTGATTCCGTAATCTCTGGTTTGACCAGGAGGTCGACCAATGGAGTTCACTTCAGTGTTCATGGCGGTACTGATCGTCTCGCTCGTCACGGTGTCGCTCTCGCCGACGTTGAGCAAGAGGATCGTGCGCATGTGGTACGACGACGACGCGAATCGGCCCTCTCAGCGGATCCTCGATATCGTGTCGGCGATGGCGCCCACCGAGAAGACCGCGCCGTTCCCGACGTTGTCGGTGACGCCGACCAGCGCGCCCCGCGAAACACCGCAACTGACGTCGGACAAGCGCTCGGCCAAGGTTCGAATCAGCGCCTGAAGCTGCGAACCGACGGTCATCGCCGAGGGTCGATTGGCATTCAACGTCTGACGTCAAGGAACCGCTTATCGCTCAACGGCGGCAATTACCGCCCGGACAACTGGGTTGGCGTTCACTCGCACCAGGTGCGATGAAGAGTGCTCACTAGCCCAAACTCGAAACAACTCGTCGGCGAAACCCTGTCCAATTTGGGTGATGCCGCTGAAGTCGAGTTCAATCACCACAAAGCCCTCGAGGCGTGCTCCGATCAGTTTGGCCTCTGCTCTCGAAACGAAGTCTCCCTGGCGGAAAAGCCCAACGCGGATGCTCGTCTTGTTGAGTCGCTGCGTCACGGGATCCTGTTGGCCTCCCATCACCTCAGGCAGTGTCTTCGTGAGGAACGACGTTGCTCGCGGCGTCAATCGCTCGAAGCTTGGAGAGCGCCAGGCGTCAGTCATGGCGTTTCAAATCCCGAAGTACCGTGTGCGCCGCCCCCCATCCGCACATGCCGTGCACGCCGCCACCCGGTGGGGTCGATGCGGAGCAGAGATAAATTCCTTTGGCGCCAGTGCGATAAGGATTCCACTGCACGGTGGGACGAAAGACCATCTGACGCAACGTGCCAGCACCCCCGGTGATGTCGCCCCCGAGGTAGTTCGGATTGTGTTGTTCGGCAAGGGCATTGGAGGTCGAAGTTCGCGCGAGAATCACGTCACGAAAGCCGGGGGCGAAGCGCTCAATCTGTTCTTCAATCGTTGTCGTCATGTCCAACGTCGAACCATTGGGCACGTGGCAGTACGCCCAGAGCGTGTGCTGACCGCTTGGTGCACGGGCGACGTCAGCGACGCTCGCCTGGACAACCAGACAGAAGGGACGCTCGGCGTGGCGACCGAGCCCCACCTCCGACTCCGATCGGGCGATCTCTTCGAAGGTGCCACCGACGTGCACAGTCCCGGCCCGTCGACAGTCGGCGTTTCGCCACGGCACCGGCCCCGACAGTGCCCAGTCGACCTTGAAGACGCCCGGCCCCCGCTGGAATCGCGCGACGCCGGCGCGGTACCGCGACGAGAGACGGTCGCCGACAATACGCACCATCGCGGGCGCCGAGGTATCGAACAAGACGGCGCGCGCGCTTGGGAGTTGAGAAAGATGGCTGATTGGTCGAGCAACATTGACGCGCGCGCCGAGCTCCTCGAGTTCGTCGACCAGTGCGTCGACCAGCACGTTGCTCCCCCCTTCAATCACGGGCCAGCCACCGGCGTGAGCGGTGACGGCGAGGAAGAGGCCAATCGCCGACGTGAGCGAGTCTTCGAGCGGCAGCATCGAGTGACCACAGAGTCCGGCCATCAAGGCGCGGGCCTCTTCGGTTTTGAACTGCTTCGCCAGACGGGTGGCGGGTAAAACTCCACGAACCCCGAAGCGCATCATCGTGACCGGCGCCGTTGGCGGACGGCGAAGCGGCGCAAGGATCGACGCAGCGAGGGCGGGTGCGTTCTCCAGCAGCGGCTTCATTAGCTTGGCGTAGGTCGCCGCGTCAACGCCGAGTTGCTGTGCTGTCGCATCGAGGTCGGTGGTCAATACGGCCGCACGGTCGCCGTCGAGCGGGTGGGCGAGTGCAACGTCGGGAACGCGTAAGCGCACGTGGCGGCGCGTCAGCACCTCCTCGAACTCGCGAAAGAACGGCGAGAGCGACGCCATGGACTGAATGGTGGAGCAGGTGTCATGCCGGAATCCGGGCAGGGTCAACTCCGCGGTTCGACAACCACCCCCTGGCGTGGGCGCGCCCTCAAAGACTTCGACGTTCATTCCCGCTCGAGCCAATACGAGCGCCGCGGCGAGACCGTTCGGACCCGAACCGACCACGACGGCGTCGAGTTGAGTAGGGCTCACGGAAGGTCTAGCACCAGCGACTCCGACGCCACGCTGACCAACGGGGGAGCATGGAACGAATGCGCGAGCGCGTCGAGCGCGTCGTCGGTGCGATCGGGCTGATGATGAAACAGGAGTACGCGCGTGACACCGGCGGCGCGGCCGAGCGCAACCGCGTATTCCGCCGCGGCGTGGCCGAGGTAACGTTTCGTCGCGAGTTCGCGCGCCGTGAACTGCGCGTCGTGGATGAGTACGTCAGCGTGGTCGGCGAGCGCGAGGGCCGAGGCATGGTACTCACCCCACCCGTGCGGCCCCGGGCCGACGTCACTCGGACAGTGGTCGGGGAGGTACGCAACGGTGCTTTCTCCGTCGCTCACGCGCACGCCGTAGGTACGACCACCCTTGTGGGGAATCTCGTTGACGGTGACGGTGTAGCCCTCTATTTCGAGCGTGCCGGGCGCGAGGCCGACGAACGACCACGAACCACGAAGGTCGTCGGGGCGCACGGGGAAGTGGGGCGGCGACATCCCGCGCGCGAGGACGTCGACGGCCTTGGAACCGTCGTCCGGGTCGGGGAGATACACAGTTGTTCGAGCGTCGTCACGGTCGGCCGCTTCAAAGAAAGGCAGTCCGTGCACGTGGTCCCAATGCAGGTGGCTCAGCACAATCGCGCCTCGAAACGGTTGACCTCGCGCCGCGTGTCGGGGCATGAGCCGGGCCGTTTCGAAAGCCGGCGCCTCTCCACCATCGAACCGATCGTGGAGCGCAGGGCGTGGCCGGTATTGCTCATGAAGGACTCGCGACTACCAGGCACGATCAAAAAGTACCCTCTGAGGGTTCGTTTGTCCCAGAAATACTGAAACATCACATTGTGGGCGAGGGGGTCTGAGGTTCCATAGTTTCTGGGACAGCATGTTTCAGGGTTTCTGGGACACTTCCATCCGGAGGTTTCCATGGATTTGGCGACGTATGCGGTCACGGCTGTTTTGGTTGAGGGCCGTTCCGTTCGAGCGGTGGCGGCAT
>JANXXO010000072.1 GCA_025350565.1 Acidimicrobiaceae bacterium | reverse complement strand
AGATGTGCTACCTTGAGACGAGATTTGGACTTCAGAAAGCACCGGTGAACAGGAAATATGGGCATGACACGCAAGGGGTCGTTTTCGCGCCCCGCGTGCGTGGCTATTCCGACTTGAGGTCGCGGAGCCCAGAAATTCTTTTCACATGCTGAGTTATCACCACAACTGGGATAACTGTCCCGCGACAACTTTAGAACCATCGATTGTCGTCGCTGATGGCGCAGCCGCGCCGTTGTGACTCGAAGTTTCAACGGGGACTTCCAGGAAGGTCGAGCGGACCGGTTCACCCAAGAAGCGTGAAGGTTGGGCCCACGAGTGATCGTCACGGACATGATGGTGGTGGTAACGCAGCGGAACATACACGGCGAGATTTCTCCGGGCCCGCGTGATCGCGACATAGAACAGTCGGCGTTCTTCCTCAAGTCCTTCGCGCGTTCCAAGCGCCATGTCCGAGGGAAAATTGCCGTCCGCGGCGTGTATGACGTGCACCGCGTCGAATTCGAGACCCTTCGCTGAGTGGACGGTGGAGAGGACGAGCCAGTCCTCGTCCATCATTGGGGGACCAGCCAGGTCGCCGGTCGACGCCGGCGGTTCCAGCGCCTGTTCGGCCGCCACGTCACTTAGTCGATCCGTTCCGGTGCAAGCCAAGACGAGTGCGCCGAGATCCTCCAGCCGCGGCGCTGCGTCGTCATAGGTCGCCGAAATGAGTGGCGTCATCGCACGGCGTATACGTTCCGCGTGCACCATCGTTGGCTCGAATTCCTTCTTGCCCAAGGCGTGCGCGAGAGCAATGGACAAAGCGCTCACTTCGCTCGGCAGTTCTTCGAGCACATCTGACCAACGTCGACTAATTTCTCCGTGCGACGTTGGGAGACCTCCTTCAGTGTCGCGCAAGGCGTTGATGGCTCGTCGTGCCTTCGCGGGACCGACGCCGGGCATCAGTTGCAAGAGACGGAACCACGCCACCTCGTCGCGAGGATTGTCAGCGAGACGGAACGCCGCGAGCATGTCCTTCACGTGCGCGGCTTCGAGGTAACGCAGTCCGCCATATTTCACGAAGGGAATTCTGCGCCGTGCCAATTCAATCTCCAAATCCGCGCTGTGGTGTGCCGCTCGAAAGAGAACCGCCTGCTTTTGTAGGGCGACGCCTTCTTCGTAGAGCTCGAGGACGCGGTCAGCCACGCAGTCCGATTGGTCACGTTCGTCTCGGCAGTGGATGAGCAAGGGCTCGCTCGCGCCGATGATCCGTATCTCTTCGCGAAGAACCGAGGTGAATCCTTCTGGCGCATCGGCGGCGACGGCGTTAGCCACGGCGAGGATCGCGGCCGACGAGCGGTAGTTGGCACTGAGGGTGACCGTGGTCAAGCCGTCGAAATACTGTTCGGCGTCGAGCAAGTACCGGGCCGTCGCGCCACGAAAACCGTAGATGGCCTGCGCATCATCGCCAACGATGGTCAAGCGAGAATCCGCTCGTCGCAGTCCGACGAGGATGTCCAACTGCAGGAGGTTCACGTCCTGGAATTCGTCGACCAGCACGTGATCGTAGGCTTCGCCCAGCTCGTGTCCGAGGACACCATCTTGCGCAGCGGCGCGCCAATACAAGAGAAGATCGTCAAAGTCCAGGAGACCCAGTGACTGCTTTTTTGTCCCGAAGGCTGTGAAGATCGCGGCCACTTCGTCGGCGCTCTCGGCGCACCACGGCGTGGTCTCACGCATGACGTCACCCAGTGGAATCCCGGTGTTCACCGTGCGTGAATAGATTGCTCCCAGAGTTCCCTTCTTCGGAAGGCGGCGCTCGTTGCTTTGGATCCTCAGTTCTCCGCGAACCAGGTCCATCAAGTCGGCGGCGTCGCCTCGATCCAAGACGCCGAAGCCCTCGGGCAGACCCACGGCGCCGTGGTGTCGGCGAAGGGTGCGGTGGGCAACGGAGTGAAACGTGCCACCCGCGACGCGTCGCGCGTGGTCGCCGCCTCGCACGTTGCGAACTCGATTCACCATTTCGCGCGCGGAGCGGCGCGTAAAGGTGAGGAGCAGAATCCTCTCCGGCGCAATGCCTCGCTCCAGCAGGATCTCCACCCGGGCCGTGAGTGTGGTGGTCTTGCCCGTTCCGGGTCCGGCAATAACGCGCAGGGGAGCGTCGCCGAACGATGCCGCCTCACGCTGCAGTTCGTTGAGTTTTTGTAGAGGGTCCGACATGGTCCGACCCTAACGAGCGGGTATGACAGCACCCCGAGGATTCCCAACGAATGGCGAGTCGAGCCGGCGGACAAGCGAAGACATCAGCGCCGCAGAAATTCGTTTGGGAGCAAACGAATAAGTTCACGAAATGACTTTGGACCCCAGTATTTCACTGGTTATTTCAGAGGGTGATTCTTAAGATTTGTCGTAGTGAATGGGTTGTCTGGAAGGAATCAAATGCGAATTCGAGTGAGTTCAGCCGGAACCACGACCGAAGATGCCTCCATCGTCCGACCCCGTAACTCCGACGTGATCCAGAACTTCGCGACCGTCGTCACCAACAGTCGTCACCTAAGCAAGAGGAGTATCAAAATGAAGAGAATCATGTCAATGCTGGTCGTGGGGTCTCTGACCTTCGGCGGCGTCATCGTGTTCGGGGTAAGTTCCGCGTCAGCGGCGACCACGACACCAACCGTCGTCTTGAGCGGCGGTAAGGGTACGGTCCCGGGGTCCAGCGCGTCGAATCCGGCGACCATCACTGCGACGGCCAGCGTGGCCGGTGCGGTGACGTTCACGTTGGCGGGAACCACCATTGTTGGTTGCACGTCAGTACCTACGTCCACGGTCACCCCCTTCGTCGCCACCTGCGCGTGGGTTCCTACGGTTGCTGGCCCCGCCGCCTTGGGCGCATCATTCGTGCCCACCGACACGGTGAACTTTGCCAACGCCACGGCTGCGACTGACAACGTGACCACCGCGCCGCCCATCCAAGGCAACGCCGGTCCGATCACGTTCACGGTGGACACCGTGGGCACCGCTAACAGCTGCGGCATCCAGTCGCAGTACGTCGTCGGTGACGGCATCGTCTTTCGCATCGCGGCCAATGACTCCGCCTTGGGCGGCGTTGCGTTGACCTCGGCGAACGTGAGCAGCGCCACCATCACGGTGAACGGCTTTCCCACGGTCGTGCAGTTGACCTACGGCAACCACGGTGGCCTCGGCATGTGGACCGGTGTCCTCCAGACCGGTACCGCGCCCGGGAGCTACGCCCCCACGGGTGCCATTCCCTACACCGTCACCATGAAGACGGTGGCCGTGGCAGCGGTGACCAAGAAGCTCACGGTCGTCACCCACAAGCGAGTGAAGGTCCGGGGCAAGTTCGTGACCCGCACCCTACGCACGGTGAAGACCGTCGTCGTGACCCCGGCTGTCGCTGGCGCCACCGGAACGTTCAGCCCCAGCGGCACCATGTCCGTGCTGACGCTGCTCGCCGCACCCATCACCCTGAAGTAGCTCCAACAGTTTTGAAGTAGTGGTGTACCGACTGGTCCCGAGTGAACGAAGCAGAAGTCACGTTCATTCGGGACTCGCGGCATCACCGCAAAAACCAAGGTCGAAAGACACTCGCTTAAGTCCCAAAGGGGGCCGGGCGACAGAGAGGAAACCATGAACGTATCTCGACAGAAGAGGACGCGCACTTCGATTGCCGCGCGACTCATGACCGCCATTGCCCTGCCATTGGTCTTGGTGGCGACGGCCAGTGGCGCCGCCTCCGCTCCACCGGCCAATCCCATTCAATTGACGACACCCAATGGTCTCGCCGGCACGGCGTTGCCCTACACCGGGGTCAGCGCCCAGACGTTCGTACCGACCGCGAACTACCAGAAGCTCACTACCACGCCCAACGCCGGCGTCTCTGGCACCCCGTTCACGGTGAGCGGCACCGGTCTCACGGCGAACACGTCGCTGCAACTGGTTTGGGGCACGAACACGGCGACCTGGAACGTCGATCCCGAGCCGTCCACGGTTGACTACATGGGCGCCAGCTACTCCCCGACCTCGGGCTCGTCGCTACTGAACAGCAGCAACTCGACCTACGTCAACTTGGCGACGGTCACCACCGACGCCAGCGGTAACTTCACCTTCACGACCGCGGCGCCGACCGACTTCGGGGCCAACCACGACATTTGGGCCGTCGCCGGCGTCGTAGGCGTGGCCAACGGCTCCTTCGACCTGTTGCGCACGGTCACGATCTCGCCCAAGCGAGGACCGGTCGGCACGCCCATCACCGTCACCTACACCTCCATGGACGCCAACGCCTACGGCGGTGGGGGATCGGTCCTGTGGGACAACCACTACAGCGGTGAGATCATGGGCAACTGGACCCGCGGTACAGCCAGCGTCACCATTCGGGCGGCTGGCGCCGTAGGGCCCCACGTGGTCCAGGTCGGTGACGCCATCAGCTTCCAGTACATGAACCCCATCCAGTCGCCCATCACCGACGACAATGGCGCAGCGCGCACCTTCACGATCACCAAGGGCAACAAACTCCCGTTGCCGTCGATCACGTGGCCGACCAGCGTCACGCCGAACGTGAGCGCGACGCAGCTGACCACCATGTACAACGCGACGCTCGGTGCGAAGACGCCTCAGCCAACTGCGACGGACCCCGCGAGTACGGCGGTCGGCACCGTGTCACCGAGCAGCGGACCCGTGGGCTCGGTGACCACGCTCGCAGTCACCGGTCTTCCCGTTGGCGCCAACGGCAACGTCGATGTGAATCTGGTCTCGGTGACCGGTAGTCGAGTCAACTGCACCGGCACGTGCTGGGGCTTCACCTACACCTCGCTCGGGGCGGGCACCGTCGCCAACGGCGCACTGAACCAGAGCGTGATCATTCCCAACAAGCCCGGCATTGGCACCCTCGGTGGCTGGCACGCCATCGTGGTCGTGAAGGGCGCCATGGGCACGGACGCCGCCGGTAACCGGATCCCCGGGGTCGCCAGTCTCGTCGAGTCCCAGACCCCCTTCTACGTGAAGGAGAGCATCATGCCCTTCTACAACAAGGCGGGCAAACTGCAATCAATGGGCGTGGCGACCGCCAGTGACACCGTGGCACTCGCCAACGGGATCGGTGGGCAGGTCGGCTCGGGCACCTATACCTTCAAGCAAGGTCAAGAGTTCACCGTCAGCATCCTCGGCGTGGGCTGGACGCAGCTCGACAACACCTTGGCCGTCAACTACGACAACAGTTACATCGGTTACGGCTGCGGCTTCCACTCCAACGGGTATATGGCCGTGCACTTGACGGCGACCGGGGGACCCGGGATCCACCTCATCGACCTCTACCCGTTGCTGTACTCGGTCTCGCCGAACCTGGCGACGTACTACGGCATGGTGCCCCTGCTCTCGTCCAACCACGACGACCCCGGTCTGGCGCTCGGCTATCAGGTACCGGTGATCCATCTGGCCATCCGCATTGTGAAGTAACGAACACTCCTCGCACTACTGCCTCGTTCTTCGACCTCGAAGGACGGGGCAGTGTCGCGCGGTGTCGGCGTTGCGGTTGGCGTCCTTCGTGGCGGACTCGCCATCGCCGCGGTGGCGTCGACGGCGCCTGACGTACGACGTTGAACCGGTCACTTACAACGTGCCCTGTCGTTGCAGCACGGTGTAGGAAAGCCATCCCGCCGGGATAGGTAACCAAAAGGTGGCGATGCGAAAGATGAGGACGGCCGGGATGGCCTCGTGCGCGGGCACACCAATTGCCGTGAGACCGGCCGCGAGGACGGCTTCGACGGCACCGAGTCCGCCCGGCGTTGGGGCAAACGAACCCACCGTGTTACCGGCGAGGTACACGATCGCCGCCGGCAAGATCGGTGGATGCGCGCCGAGGGCGTGCAGCGACGCGATGAAGGCAACGAGGTAGCCCAGGGTTAGAAGGAGGTTCGAGCCCACACCGGTCGCGAGGCGGAGGGGCTGCGAAAGAGCGAAGAGGATTCGCGGCCACACGCCTCGAACCTTCGGCCACACTTGGCGGTTGAGGCGCGCCCGTATCTGGGGCACCAAAAGGCCAAGGCCCACGGCGGCCGCGATTGACGCGACGGCAATCAGAAGGTCAGTGCCGGGCACGATCTTGAATCGACTGATCCCGGAGCCGGTGAGCAGTCCGAAGATGATCAGCAGGGGCACCGTCGTCACCACGTTCACGATTTGCGACAGCGCCACGGCCGCGGCGATGGAGCTGCCGTCGACGTGCTGGCGGGTGAGGTAGCGAGAGTTGACCGCCACGTGACCGACCGTGGGTGGCATGGCGACCCCGACGTACGCCGTGGACAACTGCACGAAGAAGCCACGCACCAGTGACAGTCGTTTCGGCACAAAGGCGGCCAAGTTGGCGGCGGCGGCGAAGTAGGTGACGGCCGAGCCCACGAGGGCCACGAGGAACCAGCCAATGTTGGTGTGGCGAAGGGCGCCCAAAAGGTTGACCTTCGAGAACTGGCCAATGAAGAGGAAGGCGATGACGGTGAGCGCCACGGTACTGGCGACCGTTCGCCAACGGAATCGTTCGAGGCGGGTGACCGCTGGTTCTCCCACGTCCGCGCCGACCAGTTCCGCGCGGACCTCGGCCAAACAACCGCGGGCCTTGCGCATGTCGTCCCAACCCCACGGCGCGAGGGCAATTGGTTGCAAGGTGGCGACGATGGCCGTCTCGTCGCGGGGTTTATACGAACTACGAAGCGCCTCGACGGCGACGGCCGGTCCCACCAGCTGGGCGAGCGTGGTGAGGAGTTGGGTGACGTCGAGTCGACGCACTAACTCGCCAGCACCCGGGAGGGCGGCGTCGAGGGATGAGAATCCGGCCGACGACTGGGTGACCATCAGGTTGCCTGAGCGCAGGTCACGGTGGGCAACGCCGGCGTCGTGGAGGGTGCGCAGAGCGCGGAAAATGGCCCGCGCTCCATCGACGTCGCTGCCCAGTTCCGTGCCATTGGGCAAGCGCAAGACCAAGACCAACGTCTCGCTCGGCATTTCGTTCAAGAGCAGCACCGACGGGCTCGCGATGCCTTTGCTCTGGGCCGTGAGGCTCGCCAGCGCCAACTGGGCGAGTTGGGACCGTGAACTGAGCGCCACGTGGCCCACGACCACTTGACGAAGTCGAAACCGCGACCACAGGCGCAGCAGGAGGCCCGATCCCCGAGTGTCGCGGTTGGCCATCCGCACGTCGATCGCCGTGCCGTCGCTCAAATGACCTACGAGGTGTGACACGTCACCGGCCTCGACGAGGTCGCTGACCAACACTTCATAGTCGCCGAGCCAGTTGATCAATTCGGCGATTCGCGGTCGCACGGACGGTGCTCGAAGCAGCCAACGCAGAACCCAACCGAGTAGTAATGCGCCGTAGAGGACGACGACGACGGCGAAGGGACTGAGCGAGTCAACGGCGAGCCCGGAGAGCAAAAGTCCCGCACCCGAAACCGCGTACCACCGGGTCCAGCGCGAACGGCGAGCGAGATCGCTCACCACTAAGAAGGCAATCACCGCGGCGTCCACGACGAAAACCGTGGGGTTCCTGCCGTGGAGCACCGCGTGCGAAAAAGCCCCGTGCTGGCCGCGTAGTACCCCGGTCGCGACGATGGTCACAATCGCCGTCGCCACCATCGCGACGGTGGCGTTGAGTGCACTTCGCCGATCGGTGCGAATGAGGGTGACGTACGCGACGACCAGCACGACAATGGTGCCCAACGCCGCCACCACTTCGGCGCTCGAGGTGAGCCAAAGGGGAATGTGGTGAACCCAGCGCGAGACGCCGTTGGAGATCTCGGTACTGCCCTTGGGCAGGAGACGAATGAGGGCAAAGGTGAGCCCTAGTACCACCGCGGCGAAGATCGAGAGGATGACGTCGGTGGGTCGACGTACGCGTTCGCGCCGGTCGAGCGAGGCGCTCGAATCGACCGGCGAGAGGACCGCACCGTTCGCCGGTGCCTGCGGTGCGCTAGCGCCCGACGACACTCATCGCTGATTCTGTCGAGGAAAGGCCACCTCTTGGAGAATGAGCTGGAGGGTCGCGGCGACCGGAATGGCCACCAGGGCGCCAACCAACCCGAGCAGCGTGCCTCCGATCAGCGTGGCGATAATGGTGAGCCCTGGCGAGACCTTCACCGTGCGCTTCATGACGCGTGGATTCAACAGGTAATCCTCCACGTAGCGATAGGTGAGGTAGAAGGCCAAGGTGGCGAAGCCAATCGACGCCCCTTTGGTGAAGGCCACCAAGGAGACAATGATGCCCGCGATGGTCGAACCCACCATGGGAACGAGGTCGAACAAGGCGACCAACAACGCCAACAACAGCGCATCGGGGACGCTGAAGGCGAGAAGCCAGATGTAGGTACCGAGACCGGAGATGAGCGAGGTGAAGAGGTTCCCCAGCATGAAGCCGCCCACGCGTGAGAAGACTTCGTCGGTGAGGAGTTCCACTCGCGGACGACGACTCCGGGGCACCAAGGAAAGCCAGAGTTTTCGCACGCCGGGAAGAGCGAAGAGGAAATAGATGGTGAGGGCAATGACGCTGATGGTGGCGACGCCCAAGCTGAGCAGCGCTTTGCCGGCCCCCAACACGCCGCCCACGGGTAGTTTGAACTTGCGTTTACCCCGCAAGTAACTGGTGAGGTGGAACTTCACCGCGATTTTTCCGGCCCACCCTCGGCCCGCCGCGATGTTGGCCTTGTAGCGGGGATAGTTCTTCACCAGGGCCTGGATCTCGTGGGTAATGGGGGAGGCCGCCGAAAGGACAAAACCCACGATGATGGCTACGAACCCCAAAGTGACCAGTCCGACCGCGATCCAGCGACGAATGCCTCGATGGACGAAGAACTCAATGATGGGATTAAGCCCGATGGCGAGGAACAAGGCCAAGCCGATGATGACGAGGACGGTGGTGATATCGGCGATGCCGCGCACGATCACGTAGGCAACGGCCACGCCAAAGCCGGCGTTCAGTCCAATGAAAAAGGGCGATCGATGATCGAAGGGCCGACCGAGGGCCCCGAGTGCGTCGTCAGTGTCGCTGAGTTCTCGCTCGAGCGATGGCGGAAGGATCAAGACGTTCGGTGTCGGCTCGGTCTCTTGGTCGCGGCCCAACTGCTCGCCGTTTAACGTCATGATCCGGTCCAAGGGTGCAGCGCAGCATTAGTGCAGACGCTGGCGTGTCGTGTGTGCGCCATTCCCATTTTCACTATGTCCTTGTGTAAAAGTGCCAATCTAGGCGGACGTCGGGTCTCAACAGCCGCATAAACCGTAGCGTTAGAATATGGGAGTTTTTAGCGTCTTGCCGACGCGTCGACCTATGTTCGCGCCGCCCTTCCGTTGGCCCCGAGAACTCCACGAGGCCCACTCGCGGCGACTCGAGCGGCGACTCGACATCTCGTGCGGCTGCACGGCGACCTCGGCGCAAGGTCGATTGACGGGATCATGATGAAACACCCTCCAGTCGCCAAACGCGGCAACCGGGACCTACTGCATCATCAAAGTTTCAGTTTGGCTAAAGGATACCGAACCATTCGTCGGTGAGACGAAGGAGATTGTCCACCACACCTGTCAACCACCGTGCGGAAAAGAATGCATCTTATTTCCTACGAACAGTCGGACGTCCCAAACCACAGCATTAAGATTACCCCTTGCGTAACAACATAAGTCGGCCAGTGAAGCATTTGCTTTGCGACTAATGACGTGAGGGAAGGCTCTTTGTGTCAGCCATAAAACTCCAATGTCCCCCATTCGTGCGCTCGAATGACGTACAACGTGGCGAGTGACCGACTCCTCGAGATTTTCGAACTCATAACCACCTACGAGCGCGAACATCCGCGCGACGCGTCGTTGTGCATGGTGTCGGCCGACGTGGTGGGAATGGACGGCGCAGGGATACTGCTCTTAACCGACGAAGTCTTGACGCCTTGGTGCGCGAACAACGGCACGGCGCGCGACCTCATGGATATTGAAGTGGTCTTTCACGAGGGCCCTGGCAACGACGCCACGCGAAGCGGCTACTTGAGTGCACACAATGACCTCGTCGAAAACTCCGAGTGGACCTTTTACGCGCCCGAAGCAATCAAGCTCGGCGTACGCGCGGTGTGCGCCTTTCCCGTCTACGTCGGCTTCCACAAATTGGGAGCCTTGATCCTCAACGCTGAACAGCCGCGGCCACTCAGCGACGCGCAGCTCTCCGACGGTTATCTAATGGCGTCGGTCATCGGGCGCGACGTCCTCGCGACCGTGTTCGACGCTCCGCACGATTCGTCAACCGGCGAGGTGGGGGGGCCGTCGAACTTTGATTTCGTCCTTCATCAGGCCACGGGCATGGTCTCGGTCCAGGCCGGTCTCCCAGTCCATGACGCGGTCGTCACCATTCGCTCGCACGCCTTCGCCATCGGCGTGTCGCCGGGAGCCCTTGCGTCGCGCATTGTCAATCGCGAGATCTGCTACGACAAGGAGTCAAGCGACTGGAAAAGCGAGTAATGGTTCGGACCTCCCGAACGGGGCTAGTCTCCTGGAATATCGTTGAATTGAAAGAAATTGAGATGACGGGGGGGCCGCAAAAGTGAAACGGTCCGTTTTTGTGGAAACGCTCATTGAACTGGCCGACACCCTCGTCGACGACTTCGACGTCATTGATGTGTTGACCATGCTGAGCCATCGTTGCGCCGAAGTGCTCGACGCCAGCGCCGCCGGTATTGTGCTGGCTTCGCCCGAGGGGGACCTGCAGTACGTCGCCTCGTCGAGTGAGTCAATGCATATTCTTGAACTCTTCCAGCTGCAGGCCAACGAGGGTCCCTGTATAGAGTGCTACCGATCTGGTCGTCCCGTCACCAATCTGGCGCTCGCCGAATCCCTGGAACGCTGGCCGCAGTTTGCCCCCGAAGCGCTCGCCCGGGGATTTCGCTCGGTGCACTGTCTGCCGTTGCGCCTCCGAAAGCAAACCATTGGTGCCTTGAACCTCTTTCGCGTCGAGGACGGACAAATGGACGAAGACGA
>JANXXO010000012.1 GCA_025350565.1 Acidimicrobiaceae bacterium | reverse complement strand
CCCACGCCGCGCACCGTCGTAATGTGCTCGGGA
The DNA here is from genome assembly GCA_025350565.1 of Acidimicrobiaceae bacterium. GTDB lineage: Bacteria > Actinomycetota > Acidimicrobiia > Acidimicrobiales > RAAP-2 > RAAP-2. The sequence goes on along the minus strand of JANXXO010000012.1, from coordinate 9,540 downwards.
CTCTTCGGACTCTCTTCGATCAACGTGCGGAGCCGCTTGATGTGAACGTCGAGCGTTTTGGTGTCGCCGACGTAGTCGCTTCCCCACACGCGATCGATCAGCACCTCTCGCGTGAGCACCCGTCCGGGATTTTCCAGTAAGAGGCGCAGAAGAGCGAACTCTTTCTTGCGAAGCTTGATCTCCTCGCCGTGCACGTAGCAACGCCGTGCGTCGATGTCCATGCGAATCGGTCCGGCGATGATTTCGTCGTCCGAGACCAAGGCGTCCTCGTGCGATTCGCGACGTCGCAGTACGGCACGAATGCGCGCCACCAGTTCGCGCAGACGGTACGGCTTGGTGACGTAATCGTCGGCCCCGATCTCGAGCATCAGGACCATGTCGACCTCCTCACCCTTGGCGCTCACGATGATGATCGGCACCTCACTATTGGCGCGAATGATTCGACACACGTCCAGCCCCGACATCTTGGGCAACATGAGGTCCAGCAGCACGATGTCGTAGGTGTCCTTGCCGAAGAGCGTGATGGCCTGTTGACCGTCGCGCGCGACCGCTACGTCGAAGCCTTCTCGGTCCAGTCCCACCGTTAACGCATCGACGAAGGACTCCTCATCTTCGACTAGGAGAATGCTCACGCGCTTCTCGCGGGGCCGCTTCTTCGCCATTAGTGGTTCATGGGAAGTTCGAGCGTGAACGTTGACCCTTCGCCTTCACGCGACTCCACCAGCACGTTGCCCCCGTGATTTTGCGCCACGTGGCGCACAATGCTCAAACCGAGGCCGGTGCCACCGGTTTCTCGGGCCCGGCCGGGATCGACGCGGTAGAAGCGCTCGAAGATGCGCTCCAAGTCCTTGGTCGGAATGCCGACGCCCTGGTCCTTGATGGCGATGAGGCAGAGCGGTCCGACCGACTCGCCGTCATCGCTCACCGTGGCCTCAATCCGGTCGATTGAGATATCGACCAGCCCGCCCCTCGGCGAGTACACCACAGCGTTCTCGAGCAGGGCGTGAATGGCCGAGATCAATTGTCGACGGTCCCCAACAATGACGAGATTCGTCTCGGGCTCGGCGAAGTCAACTTTGACGTCGTGCTGTTCGGCGGCGGTGCGGATCCGCTCAATCGCGTCAGCCACCACGAGCACGACGGGAATCGGTTCTCGGTTGGGTGATCCCTCACCTTCAATACGCGAAAGATCGAGCAGGTCCTCGATGATCCGGTTCACGCGAAAGGCTTCATTGTTGATGCGCTCGGCCAGCCGGTGGGCCACGGCGGGATCGCTCTCGAACTGCAAGGTCTCGGCCAGAAGTCCGAGCGCCCCCATTGGCGTCTTCAGCTCGTGCGAGACGTTGGCGATGAAGTCGCGTCGAATGTCCTCGAGCCGGCGACGCTCCGATACATCCTCGATGATGGCCAGGACGCCGAGAGGTCGACGGCCGTCATCGATGACCGAGGCGCGAATGGTCAAAGTCCGGCGCGGCGGTCCGTAGATGTCAATGGTCCGTTCGGCAACGCCATTGCTCCAACCTTCGGCGAGCACGTCGGTGACGGCCTGGGCGGCGATGGCGTCACCGTAACGACTGGTCATGAGCGTCTCGGCCTGTTTGTTGCGAAAGATCACGCCGCCGCTCTCGTCACAGAGCACCAAGCCCAGCGGGAGCGAGTCCATGGATTCGCGGAATCGAATCGAATCGGCGCTCGATTCGCTGACCGCGGTGCTGGCGACGCCGGTCGCCTCCTCGAGGGAACTGAGTGCCGCTTCGACCCGACCGCTGTCGCGGTGCGTCTCGACTCCGAGTCGCGACGCCAGCGCGCTGAGACGCTGGGCGATGGCGCGATGGCCGCGTTGTCGGTTCACTAAGACGCCGATGATCAGGCCGACGACGAGGACACCCGCGCCCGCGCCGTACAGGGCAGCGGGTGGCCACTCAGAAATCACGTTTTTGGTAAGGGCAATCAGCACTGACCCATTCTCGCAGACATCACCGCCCAGGTTGCGATAGCGACCGTTGGGCAGCCCTTTTGAAAGTGAGCACCGCATGAAGATTGCCGGCGTCAGCCTGAATCCCTCGACTTCGGACCTTCCCGGGAGTGCCGCGCTCCAACAGCTGGCTAACGGTCTCGCCGCGTGGGCGCTCCTCGGCGCGTTGGTTGCTCTGCTGCTGGGCGCGGGTCTCTGGGCGATGGGAAGTCATACGCAAAATATGCATCAATCGTCGCAGGGACGCCGGGCGGTATTGACGTCGCTCGCGGCGGCGATTCTTATCGGCGCGGCGCCTACCCTCATCAATTTCTTCTTCAACGCCGGCCTGAAAGTTCATTAGTGGGACACGTGTCGTGCGTGTGGCACCCTCTCAGTTGCGTCACGAGGGTCGTGACCAACGGCGTCGTGGGCGGCGTCTTCGGCGCGCTCACCAACTGGGTCCTCGCGAGCGTGCGCTGGTTTCTGAACGCGCTGGGCCACGTGCTCGCGTCGGCCGCGGAGCCGTCGACAATACTTCGATCGGCGACGCCCGAGTTCACGAAGCTCGCCGCACTCGCCCCTGGACTCATGGTGATTGGCCTCCTGGTCGCCACCTTGCAAGCCGTTCGACACGGGGACGGCGCGTCGCTGTTTCGCGTCTACCTGGGCGTCGCCCCGGCGAGCGTGCTGGCCATTTTCGTGGCGCGTCCGCTCGCGTCACTCGTGTTGAGCGCGGTGAACGATATGACGTTCAACGCTTCGAACGCCATTGCGCTTCACGCCACCTCGCTGGACGGAGCCATGCTCGTGCTTACGCCCACGGCGCCCGGATTCGGCCTCTTTCTACTGGCGATCGTGCTCATTCTCGGCGCCTTCCTCCTTTGGTGCGAGCTCATTGTCCGTGCGGTCGTCCTCACTTTGTTACTGGTGCTGGCTCCCGTCATCATCTCGCTGTCCACCTTCCCGGCCGGTCGCCGACTTGGGTGGCGCCTCGGCGAAACGTTCTTGGCCGTCGCCGCGAGCAAATTTCTCATCGTGGTCACCTTGACGTTGGGCCTCGAGGAGATGCAGGGCTCCTCGGCCACCCAAATCGTGACCGGAGCGGTGACGTTGCTCCTGGCCACGCTCTCGCCCTTCCTCCTCTTGAAGATCATCCCTTTCGTGGAACAGTCGTCCCTGCATCACCTCGAAGGCGTCCGCACTCGTTTCGCGCGTTCGGCCACCAGTCTCGCCACCTCCCCAGCCGCTACGGCCGCGCGGTCGTTGTTGCCAGCGGCGCCCATCGTCGGTCCCGAGGATCGTCCGGCCGACCTTGGCCTGGGCATGTGGGAGGGCGTCCCCGAGACGCCCCTCGAGCCGTTCACCGGCGAGCAGTTGGCGCCGCCCATTGGTAAGCCAACGGTGCGAGGCGGTCACGTGGCGTACTACTCGGACGACATGGGTCCGGTGGTCGGTTGGCACTTCGATGAGTGATCACGCGGGTCTGGGCGAAGCGGACGCGGGCGATCGGTGGATTGGTGTGCGCCGACACCAGGCGGCGTTGGTCACCTGCGGCCTCGGTCTCATCGGAGCTTGGCTGACCCAAGGCGGTCAATCGTACGCGGAGGTCGTCGTCGGCGCGGCGATGCTGGCGTGCGCGCTACCCACCCACGAGGGACTCACCGTGGGCGAACGCGCGGTGATTGGCGCCACGTTCGTGACGCGCGCGAAGTGGTCGAGCGTGCACGTCGCCGAGTGCGGTGACGGCGTGCGCGTGCGAGCGCGGGGCGTGGCGACCGTTCGCAGTTATGAACTCCAGCACCGAGGACGACTCGATCTCTCGGGCCACGACGTCGACAACGCGGGCACCCTCGCTTCGTTCGCCGACGGACTCGCCACCTCCGATCACACCCGACATTTCTCCGTGCACGTGATGACGACGCCCTGGCAGGTGTCGACGATGCTGGCGCTACCCTCCGACGTCGCCGCGCCCCCGGGTTGGCGGTTGAATCAGCAGTTGGCCCTGAAGGTGCTGGGCCCGCTCGACGGCGAGGGCAGCTTCTGGCTCTTAGAGCGTTGGTCGTACCTGCGCACGTCGAATGGGCTCATCCGGGTCCTACGGGTGCGTGACTTCAGCGCCGTGGCGAGCGGTCATGCACTACTGGAGAAGTTGCAGTTCGCCTCGCCGTGGCTCGACGTTGCCGTGCACGTGGACGTGGTGGGTGCGTCACGCGCCCAGCGCCTCGCGGCGCGCGCCGTGCACCGGGTGGGTAGTGATGAGGTCACGTCCGGCGCCGCGGGCTTTCGACGCACGGCGGCGTCGGCTCGAGCCCTCGAGCGACTCCGCCAACGCGAGGTGGCCGTGGTGAGCGGGTCGGCCCTCGTCCGAATGGCGGTGTTCGTCGTGATCAAAGCGACGTCACTCGTACAACTGGAGCGCGACGTCGACGCGGCGCGTCGCTTCGCGTTCGACTGCGGACTGCGGTGCGAATCAGGCCTCGGGCGTCAAGCGGCGTGGTACTGCGGTCAATTTCCCGGTGGCCCCGATTGGTAAGGCGCCAATGGACGCATTGGGGCACGACGAGAGACCTCGTCGCGTTGATGGTGCCCCATCACGACGCCGGCACCGGACTCACTGGACGGTCCCTCGGTGAGGCCCAGCGCGGCGGACCTTTCGCCTTCGATCCCTTCGACGCCTACGCGGACGGTCTCGTCTCCAATCCGAACGTGGTGGTCGCGGGCTCCATCGGCGCGGGGAAGAGCACCGTCGTCAAGATGATGGTCGACCGAGCGCTCGAACGTGGTCGACGGGTCGTCATTGTCGACCCCAAGGGCGAATACGCGCAGTTGGCGAAGGATTATGGCGTGAAGGCCATGGCACTCGGGCGCGACGGCTGGTGCAGCCCCTTTCCCGAAGACGATCGTGAGAGCCGTGATTTCTTACGGGCGCTGGTGTCCACGGCGCAAGGTGCTGCCCTCACCAGTGAACAACACTTCGTCATTGATCAGCTGTGGCAACGCCTCGTCACCCCCCGTCCTCCTCGGGTGCTCCACGCTCTTTATGAGCTCTTGGGGACCTTCGTCGATGATCCGACGCCAACGGCGGAACGAAGCGTGGCACTCACCTTGTACCGATTCATCAACGGTGACCTGGCGGGACTCTTTGACGGCGACGACCAACCAATGGTCTTCGAAGGAAACCTGGTCGTCCTCGATCTCTCGTCGCAGTGGTCCTCGAACTCCTTCGCCGTCGCGGCCTTAAGTGCGGTCGCGGCCGCCCAGCAGATCGTGGCCGGAAGTGACGACTTCGGTTATCTCGTGCTGGACGAGGCCTGGGCGCTCATCGCGGAACCCCACGCCCTGCGTTGGCTCCAGGGATCGTGGAAACTCGCTCGCTCGCGAGGATTGAGCCACGTACTGGTACTCCATCGCTGGTCCGACGTCGCGTCGGCCGGTGACGCGGGCAGCGCGGCGCGTGAACGCGCACGTGGGCTCTTGCGCGAGTGCGAAACGGCGTGGCTCTTTCGCCAACCGGTGGACGAGGCTCGAGAGATGGCCCTCGCGCTCGGACTTCACCCCCGAGAAGAGCAGTACCTCTGCCAACTCCCAAAGGGAGTGGCGCTCGTGCGCTACGGACCCCACCGGTCAATCGTGCGCGTACGACCCGATGTGAGGGATCGTACCTTCATCGATACCGATGGGGCGATGAGAGAAGCGACTCTGTGAACGACCGACCGCGACTCGGACGGCGCACGTTTCACGGGTTCGCCCTCGGTCCGCGCGTCACCCTCGCCGAAAGAAGTTGTCTGCTCATCGTGGGTCCGACTCAAGTGGGCAAGACCTCGTCACTGGTCATACCGGCCATTTTGCGATGGTCCGACGCCCTCGTCGTCACCAGTGTCAAGAACGACGTCATCGGCACGACGAGGCCCTGGCGCCAAACACTGGGCGAGGTGCAAACGCTCGAACCCGGTCGCGACGGAGGGCTTACCTGGAATCCATTGGAAGGGGTAACCACGCTGCGACACGCGCTTCGCGTGGCCCGGGACTTCACGATTGGCTCGGCCGGTCGCGGGGACACCGAGTTTTGGAACGCCCTCGCGACCAAACTAGTGGGCGCGATGCTGATGCTCGCCTTCCAGCAGTCGCGCACCATCTTCGACGTCGCGGCGACGATTGAGCGACGCGACTTCGACTCCTGGCTCCAACGCGGCCACGGCGAGGCCGCCGACGTGGTCGACGCGTTTTTGACGCACGATCCCAAGACGCTCGACGGCGTATTGACGACGGCCGAGACCATGATGATGCCCTGGCGTTTCGCGCAGCCCTTGGCGCAGATTCGATCGGTCGTGCACGGTCCGAACACCCTGTATCTCTGTAGTCCCAGGGGCGAGCAACACCACTACGAAGCACTCTTTCGCGGGGCACTGCGCATGATGCTCGAAGAGCAGCAACGCCTGGTCGACCTGGGGACGAATCGACGACTTCTCCTCGTGCTCGACGAAGCCGCGACCGTCGCGTCCTTGGATGAGTTGGACCAGATGGCCGCCACGGTGAGCGGGCTCGGCGTCACTCTGGTCACCGTGTTGCAAGACTTCTCGCAGTTGAAAGCGCGTTGGGGACCGCGGGCCTCGACGATTGTCAACAATCACACCACCCGTCTCATCATGGGAGGACTGGCCGACCCAAGTGCGGTGCACTACTTGCCCGAACTGTCAGAGACGCGTACGAAGCGACCGGCGCCCGTTCCCTTGCGCCAGCGAGCACCGGGTACCGGGACCGTTATCGCCGGTCATCGACCAGCGTTTGATGTGCGCGTCGCACCTTGGTGGGGCGAACGACGACTTCGGGTTCGTGGGGTGCGTCAGTTCTAACTACGATTTCCAGATGGCTCCGGCGCGAATCCCCACGAAAGATCAGATTCTCGCCGTCGATATTGGTGCCACCAACGTGAAGTTCTGTCACGTGGACGAACGCGGGGAACTGCTCGAAGGAGTCCGTCGGCGCCCCACGCCCTATCCCTGTTCGCCGGAACGACTCATCGAAACGTTGGACGAGCGAATCGAGGGCAGCGAGTGCCGGCGGGTCGGTATTGGGTTTCCCGGGGAGTTCAGCAACGGCCGCGTTATTCGACCGGGCAATCTTTCTCGCCCCGGTGGCGTGACGACCGAAGTCGACCCGGAACTCGAGGCGCAGTGGATCGGTTTTGATCTTCAATCGGCGTTGTGTGAAGTCACGGGACGCGACGTGCGCATCGTCAACGACGCCACCCTCGCGGCGCTCGGGTGCATTGAAGGACACGGTGTCGAATTGGTGTTGACGTTAGGCACTGGGCTCGGCATCGCTCTGTCCATTGATGGTGCCCTTCGAACAATTCGTGACGTGGGCGCCGAGGTGTTCGTTCGGGGCAAGACCTACGACCAGACCATTGGCGAGCACTCGCGTTCGCTCGACGAAATCCATTGGGGCGAACTGCTCGTTATGGCCGTCGAAGGTTTCGTGGCTGAGTTCGCGGCGACGACCGTGCACTTGGCCGGTGGCAATGCTCGACGGGTCACGCCTGCGCTCTTCACCGATACGCCCTACCGCGTCGTCATCAACGGTAACCAGGCGTCCATCAAGGGCGCCGCCAAACTCTTCTACCACTGAGCCAGATCGACCGCGCTTTGCGCGAGCACGCCGGCGACTATTCGACATGCCGCGTCGTCAACCGCGAAGTCTGGACTGTGGTGCATACCGCTCGACCCGTCGGCGAGGCCACCGCCAATGAACATGTAACAACCGGGAACGCGGTTCAAGAACTCCGATACGTCATCGCTAGGCGTCGCGGGGGCGATCGTCATGACGCCGGCTTCGCCCACGACGCTCGTCGCCGACTGGATGACTCGCTCAACGACGCCAGCATCGTTGACCACGGCCGGCGCGACTTCGTGGAGCTCGAGGCTCCCTTTCACCGTGAAGGTCAATTCGATTTCGTCAATAAGCGCGCGGAGTCGCTCGAGGGCAACGTGTTGTTGATCGGGAGTGAAGGTACGGAGCGTGCCACGAAGGACCGCGTGACGGGGAACCACGTTGTTCGCCGTACCCGCGTGAATAACGCCGGCCGAGCAGGCGCAGTTGGTTCCCTCGTAGGAGAGATCGCGTACGACGTCGATGAGACGGGGCGCCAAAGCACTGACGGCGAGAATCACGCTGCCGTCGGTGCTCGCCATCGCGCCGTGGCCGCCCTTTCCCGTGAGATGTATCGAAAGGGCGGCCGCTTCGCTCATCAAAATGCCGGCGCGCGTTCCTACGAAACCCACGGGTGCGAGCGACGTGACGTGGGCGCCGATGACGAAGTCCACGGGATTGTCAATCAAGACGCCACTCTCAATCATCGCCTTCGCGCCGCCCAGTCCCTCTTCGGCGGGTTGGAAGAGCAGCGTGAATTCTCCCGCTAAGTCTTCCCTTCGCTGCGCCAGTAAATCGGCCACACCTAGCACGCCAGCGGTGTGCACATCGTGACCGCAGGCGTGCATGACGCCGTCGTGGACTGACCGCGACGCGGAGTGACGCTCTTCGGTCACCGGTAGCGCGTCAATGTCGGCGCGCACCATGACCCGGCGACCCGGTTTGGTTCCGCGAAGAACCGCGACGGCCCCGGTGTCGGTCGGACAGGGACGCAGCTCCCAGCCCAATTCCACCAGCCGGTGGCGAACGACGTGCGTGGTGCGGAGTTCCTGGAATGAGAGTTCGGGGTGGGCGTGAAGGTCGTGGCGAATATCGACCATGTCGTCGTTGATCCCGTCGAGCAAGGTTGGCAACTCAGTTGTAAATGAGGTCGTCATAGTCGAATGGTACCCAGCGACCACCGGTGAGCGGATTTGGCGGTCGGCTACGATGGAAGGTCAGTAACAATGCGGCTGTAGCTCAGCGGATTAGAGCATCGGTCTACGGAACCGAGGGTCGGGGGTTCGAATCCCTCCAGCCGCACTAGGTAACCCCAGTAGTTAATAGGGTTTGCATCGCGACGGGTTTGCCGGAGACTAAATCGTTTCCAACACGGCCAGATTCTCTGACTCGTTGGAGTCATAGTAGTGGGCTTCGAACTCGACCGGTGGCACGTAGTCAAGTGCCTCGTGGATGCGCCGGTTGTTGAACCAGTCCACGTAGTTAAGCGTCGCCCATTCAACGTGTTCGACGTTGCGCCACGGTCCCTTTCGATGGATGAGCTCGGTCTTGTAGAGAACGTTGAAGGATTCTGCCAGTGCATTGTCATAGGAATCACCCTTGGATCCAACGGACGCGACGATTGCTGCTTCACCGAGTCGCTCTGAGTAACGAATGGATAAATATTGAACGCCACGATCCGAATGATGTATCAACGACGAGAGGCCGCGGTGGTTGCGCGAGTAGATTGCCATCTCGAGCGCGTTGATCGCTAAGTCACTGCGCAGCGACGTCGACGCCTGCCAACCGACGATCGCTCGGCTGAAGACGTCGATGATGAAGGCCACGTAGACCCAGCCGGTGTGGGCTTGGATTCCAGTGGTCGTTGCAACACTCTCGAGAAAAGAGGGTTGTTGCAATGTCACCAAAGATTGGGAGAAGTCATCGCTGGGACG
>JANXXO010000055.1 GCA_025350565.1 Acidimicrobiaceae bacterium | reverse complement strand
CACGTTGGCGATCAACACCTGGTCCATTGCTCCCCACTCCACGGTAGCGAGGGCTTTGTCGAGTTCCGCTTGGGCCGGCGCCATCAGCGGGGAGTGAAAGGCTCCGCCCACCGACAGCGGCGTGGCGCGGCGCCACCCCAGTTCCTTATGACGTAGTGTCAGGTCGTCGAGTCCGCGGCGGGTGCCGCTCACCACAATCTGTCCCGTGCCGTTGACATTGGCAATCCAGACGTCGCTCAGTGTGGCGAGCGCGTCCAAGGCGCCCTCATCGCCGCCCATGAGTGCAATCATCGATCCTTCGTTGTCGGCCGCGGCACGGGCCATGGCCGCGCCGCGTACGCCGATAAGACGAGCCCCGTCTTCGAGGGACAAGAGTCCCGACGCCACCAGCGCGCTGAACTCGCCCAAACTGTGACCGAGCAAGTAGCGCGGACGGACTCCCGACGAAACGAGGTCGTAGTAGCCCACGAGGGAGAGCGCGAACGTGGCGATCTGGGCGCGGTCGGTTCGCACCACGTCGTCGTCGGAGGCGTTGAGCAGAATGTCGGCGACGTCGAGTCGCGCGGCGTCGCTGATGCGCGCGAGGAGGTCCCAGAACCGCGACGACTGCCAAGCCACGCCCGCGCCACTCGTAATCGAGCCTTGACCGGGGAAAAGAGCGACCACGTCGTCGCGGTAGGGGAGCGAGGCGGGTTCAGACATATCAATAAGGTAACAGTGCCCGGAGTGGGACTTGAACCCACACACCCTTTCGAGTAAAGACTTTTGAGGCCTCCGCGTCTGCCGATTCCGCCATCCGGGCTTGGGTGACTACGGTACCAGCAACCTTAAGGTGACAAAGATGAATGCGACGCTCTGGCGCCAGGACACCAAAGTGCGGTTCCCGGTCTCGGCGGCGCAGCAGCGCCACGACGTGCGGTCGCGCCTGTACTTGTGCGTGGAGCACGACGGCGTCGCCGGCTACGGCGAAAGCGCCCCGCAGCCGAGCGAGTTGAACGGGGACGCGGGGATCCTGGACGTGATCGAAGAACTTCGTATCTTCGTCCTCCCTCAACTTCGCCACATCCTTACGCGCGAGGGGACGGCGCCCTCGTGGACCCGGGTGGCCAGGTTCGCCGGAGCTCGCGCGGCGAGTCAGCCGGCGGTCGCGCTCGTCGAGATGGCCCTCTTAGACCGCGAGCTGCGGGCGGCATCGAGGGCTCTGACCTCGCTCTGGCCGCCACAGTACGACACCCCATTGCAGTCCACGGTGTCGCTGCTCGACGACGACGAGTGGTCGCTGGCTCCCCAGGTGGCTCGCGTGCGAGTGAAGACGTCGAGCGCTCGGCCGAGTGACGTCGCGCTTCGGCGTTTAGCCACGCTCAACGCGCCGGTACTGCTCGACTTCAATTGCCGAGGCGAGAGCGACGCGCACGTACTCGAGCAAGTGCGCATGGTGTCGGCGGTCGCCGAGCTGGTCGGGGTGGAACAGCCCTACGCCGTGGGTAACGTGGTCGACGCCGCACGATTGGCCGAGCAGTTGCGCGTGCCGCTCAGTATCGACGAGGGCGTGCGGTCGCGTCGCGACGTCGCCCAGATTGTCCGGTACCACGCGGCCGAGATCATCTGTGTGAAGCCGGCGCGCGTTGGCGGCCTCGCCAACGCGCGCACCATCATTGGTGAGGCGCGCGACGCCGGACTTCGGCCCTACCTGGGCGGATTCTTCGAGTCGCCCTTCGGTCGTGCGGTCAACACCCAACTGGCCAATCACTGCGTGGACGAACCGAGCGACCTCAGTCCGGTCGCCGTGGTGCTGGAGGGCGCGGACCGCGAGAGCGACTAGGTCGCGTTCGGGTTTGGCGTAGCCCCCTCAGCGGCCATGTTGGCGTCGACCACGACCGTCCAACTCGACGCCTAGCGCCGATTTAGACTCCCTGCATGAGTTCTCGACTCCACAAACGACGCCTGGAGGACGTCCAGCGCCAGCTGTCGATGGCCCGCGAGAGTCTCGGCGTCCTCCAAGAACAAGTGGCGGTGTGGAACGATGCCCTCGATGATGCGCGCATACGTGCCCTGGTCTCCGAGACGCCGTTGCAGGCTCACGACTACCACGATCTGTCGCGTCACGTGACGGTCGCCAACGCCGAGATGCACCGGCGTGCACAAGAAGTACAGGAACTGATCGAGGCGAGGGACGAGCTCCTTCGCGACTGGACACCGGATGAACATGGATAAGCGCGTAGTCATTGCCGACGATGAGTCGATCATTCGACTCGACTTGAAGGAGATTCTCGAAGGCGACGGCTACCTGGTGGTCGGGGAGGCCGCTCGCGGCGATGACGCCTTGGCGATGATCCAAGAGCTCGAACCGGACCTCGCCCTACTCGACGTGAAGATGCCCGGGTTCGACGGCATCGAAGTGGCCACGGCCTTGAAGGGGACCGGGGTCACCGTCGTGCTCCTCACGGCCTTCAGTCAGCGTTCCTTGATCGAGAGCGCACGCGACGCCGGGGTCGTGGCGTACCTCGTCAAGCCCTTCCGCTCGAGCGAGATTCTGCCGAAGTTGGCGGCCCTGTTGTCCCCGGCGGCCCCGCTCGAGGTGCCCGAGGTCAGTCACGTGGACGACAAGATCGAGACCCGCGAGATCGTGCAAAAAGCCAAAGAGATGTTGATGGTACAACGCGGACTCGACGAGCCCGCGGCCTTCGAGATAATTCAACAGTCGGCGATGCGTGGTCGTACCCGCATGCGCGACATTGCCCAACAGATCTTGAAGGGCGAGTTCGTTGGCTGACGACCCCGACCAGCGTCCCTTGGTCTTATTGGACGGCATGTCCTTGGCCTTTCGGGCCTTCTTCGCGTTGCCGACCGACATCGCCACCTCGGAGGGCCTGGTGACCAACGCGCTGCACGGTTTCGCGGCCATGCTGATCTCGCTCGTTCGCAGCCAGAACCCCCGCGCGTTGGTGACCGCCTTCGACCTGAGTGGCGGCACCTTTCGCGACGCGATGACCGAGGACTACAAGGGCGGTCGCGCCGAAACCCCACCCGAGATCGGTCATCAGTTTGATCTCATCCGCGGGCTCTGCGAGGTACTGCACATTCCCGTACTCGGCGTTACCGGCTTCGAGGCCGACGACGTGCTGGCGACCCTCGCCACGTGGGGACGCGACGAGAAGATGCCCGTGGTCGTGGTGACCGGGGACCGCGACGCCTTTCAGTTGGTGGAAGACCCCTACGTCAAGGTCCTGTACAACCGACGCGGGGTGTCGGACTACTCGCTCTACGACGAAAGCGGGATCTTCGAACGTTGCGGCATTGAGGCGTCGCGCTATCCGCTGTTGGCGGCGCTTCGCGGCGACACCTCGGACAATTTGCCGGGCGTGCCGGGCGTGGGGGAAAAGACAGCCGCCAAACTCTTCGCCACCTACCACGACATGGATGACCTCTTCGCCCACCTGGGTGATCTCACGCCAAAGTTGCGAGAGAATCTCGCGACCTACGAACAGCGCGCGCGCAACAACGAACAGGTGATGCTGCTGGTGCGCGACGTGCCGCTCGAGTTCACCTTGGATACCGTCACCCTGGGCGGATGGGACCGCGGTGAGGTCGACGCCTTCTTCGACCGGTTCGAGATGAACCAGATGCGCACGCGCTTCGCCCAACTGATGAAGGAGGGGCTGCTCGGTACCGGGGCCGGGGCGGCGTCGCCGTCAAAGGTGCCCGCCACGACACCGAAGGCGCCGGCGAAGATGGCCACGGTGGTGGCCAGTCCCGCGTCCGTCTTGTCCTCCGCGTCGCCGGTCATTGCCTACCGCAACGATCGCGCCGCGGTGTTGGATGGCGCCACCAATACCGTGGCCCTCGTGGACCTCGACGTACTCATCGAGGCCCTCGCCACGGTCGCTCCGTGCGGCCACGATCTCAAAGAGCTCTACCGCATCGGCGCCGAGCGCGACCGCGTGATGAAGGAGCCGGCCGACGACACGGCGATAATGGCCTTTCTCCTCGACGCCAACAGCGGCCGCTACGAGCTAGGTGACGTCGCTCACCGATTCCTCGACGAACCCATCGTCACCAGTGCCCCGTCGCTCTTCGACTCCACCTCCAGTGACGACACGTTGCTCTACGAAGTTGCTCTAATCGCGCGTCTGCGCGAGCACCTGCGAGCAGAGATCGCCACGTGGGAGTTGGGTCACGTCTACGAGCAGATTGAGCTGCCCTTGGTCATGGTGCTCGGACTCATGGAGGCGCGCGGCATTGCCGTGGACGCCACCTTGTTGCGAACGATTGCCAAAGAGTTCACCGAAGAGGTGGCCTCGCTCGACCGCGAGATCCAAAAGGTCGCCGGTCACGACTTCAAGGTGAACTCCCCCCAGCAGCTCCAAGTCGTGCTCTTTGACGAAATGGGTCTGAAAGCGGTCAAGAAGATCAAGTCGGGCTATTCAACCGACGCCTCGAGCCTGGAAGCCATCCAGGACGAGCACGTGATCATTCCCTTAATCTTGCGCTACCGCGAGGTGGAGAAGCTCCGTGGCACTTACGGCGCGCCGCTGATTGACGCGGTGAAGCCCGACGGGCGCATTCACGCCACCTTCCACCAAATGGTCGCGCGCACCGGACGACTCTCTTCGGACGGTCCTAACTTGCACAACATCCCGGTGCGCTCCCAGGAAGGTCGTCGCCTGCGCTACGCCTTTCGCCCGAGCGAGGGCTGGGAGTTGGCGGTGTCGGATTACAACCAAATTGAGCTGCGCATCTTGGCGCACCTCTCCCAGGACTCGGGTCTGCTCAGTGCCTTCGCGAGCGGCGAGGACGTGCACCGCACCATCGCCGGATCGGTCTTTGGCGTACCGAGCGACGAGATCACGCCCGAGCAACGCGAACAGGCCAAGGCCGTCTCCTACGGACTGGCCTACGGCATGGAGGCCTACGGCCTCAGTCAGCGACTCGGCGTACCGGTGAGTTTCGCCAAGGAAGTAATGGATAAGTACTTCACCGGTTTTCCCTCGCTGCGCTCTTACATGGACTAGACGATCAAGGACATCCGAGCTCAAGGTTTCTCGCGCACCGAGTTCGGACGAATTCGACCGTTCCCCGATATGGCCACCGCCACCGGTCCCCAGCGCCAAGCGGCCGAACGACAAGCTATGAACTCGGGTATCCAAGGGTTAGCGGCCGACATCTTCAAATCGGCGCTGGTGCGCTTGGACCGCACGCTGCGTTCGGAACAGCTCCAGGCCCGTCTGATCCTCCAAGTACACGACGAAGTGCTGGTGGAGGCGCCCCCGCAAGAAAAGACCGCGGTCGAGGCGGTCATGCGTGACGCCTTGACCAACGCCGCGCACCTCAGTGTGCCCCTCGAAGTGACGTTGCACTGGGGCGAGAACTGGGCCGCGGCCAAGGGCTAATTTCCGCGCTGCTAGCATGGCTGCTTGGGTTTACACCGGCGACCCAAACCTCATATTCCCTAGCGGACCCCGGTGTGGTCGTATGAAAGAAGTACGCATGTCGGACGGCACCAGCCTCCTCTCTCCCCAGCAAATGGGAACTTTCGACGAAGAGGGAAATTATCTTCCCCGCGTCATCACCGAAGACAACATGCTGGGCACCGACCTCGCCACCCTGGTGGGCGACAGTGTCCTGGAATTTGAAGACGGTGACCTGGTCACCGGAACGGTGGTCAAGATCGACCACGACGAAGTCCTCTTAGACATTGGCTTTAAGTCCGAGGGCGTTATCCCGGCGCGCGAACTCTCCATCCGCAATGACGTCGACCCATCCGAGATCGTGTCCATTGGCGAGAAGATTGAGTGTCTCGTCCTGCAAAAAGAAGACAAGGAAGGACGCCTGGTCCTTTCCAAGAATCGCGCCCAGTACGAGAAGGCGTGGGCCAACATCGAAGAGTTGAAGAACCGCGACGAGGTTGTGAAGGGTGTGGTCATCGAGGTCGTGAAGGGTGGACTCATTGTCGACATTGGTCTTCGCGGCTTCCTGCCCGCCTCGCTCGTCGAGCTACGACGCGTGCGCGAACTCCAGCCGTACATTGGCAAGACCGTCGAGGCCAAGATCATTGAACTGGACCGCAACCGTAACAATGTGGTCCTGTCGCGTCGCGCCTGGCTGGAAGAGACCCAAAAAGAACAGCGCGGCGATTTCCTCTCCAACCTCAAGCCGGGCGAGCGTCGCCACGGTGTCATCTCCTCGGTGGTCAACTTCGGTGCCTTCGTGGACCTCGGTGGCATGGACGGACTTATCCACGTGTCGGAACTCAGTTGGAAGCACATTGACCACCCGAGTCAGGTCGTCACCGTGGGTGACGAAGTGGACGTCGAGGTCTTGGACGTGGACTTCTCCAAAGAGCGCATCTCGCTCTCGCTGAAGGCCACCCAGTCCGACCCGTGGCAAGTCTTCGCCGACAGTCACTCGGTGGACCAGTTGGTTTACGGCCGCGTCACCAAACTCGTGCCCTTCGGCTCCTTCGTCCAGGTGGGCGAGGGTATCGAGGGCTTAGTGCACATCTCCGAGATGGCTGCGCACCACGTGGAGTCCCCGGACCAGGTCGTCACGGCCGGTGAGGAACTCTGGGTCAAGATCATTGAGTTGGACACCGCGCGACGCCGCATCAGCCTCTCGATCAAGCAGGCCGCCGAAGGTGGCGAAGTGTCCGAAGAGTACCGCGAGGCCTTTGGTTCACACGCCTACGACAACGAGGGCAACTACATCGGCGGCATCGAGTACGGAGAGTTCACTCCCGAGACCGAAGCCCAGGCCGCGTGGGCCGAGTACGCCACCGAAGTGTCGCCCAAGACCGATGACGAGGTCGACGCCGACGCAGCTGACGTCGTCGAGACCAGTGACGCCAACGCCGCCGAGGTGGCTGACGCCAACCCCGCCGAGGTGGCTGACACTGACGTCGCCGAGGTCGCTGAAAAAATCACCGAATAGTCTGCGAGGAACGACCCTCCCGAACGGTTGCTTCGTTCGGGAGGGTCGTTTTCTCTTGCACCACGAACCGCACGCAATGACGGTGGAGAGTACCGTTCAGCCGTTAATGGCCGTCGGGGTGGGCGTCTTGTGATGAATATGGAGTGGGTAGTGGCAGGCCACCAAGTGATTCGGCGCCACTTCCTGGGGCAGTGGTTCCTGATCGGCGCAGAGTTGGGTGGCGTTCGGGCACCTGGAGCGAAAGCGACAGCCACTCGGTGGGTCAATCGGACTAGGGGGCTCGCC
>JANXXO010000045.1 GCA_025350565.1 Acidimicrobiaceae bacterium | reverse complement strand
TGCCGTGCGTACGAAATCTTCGGCGCCGTCCGGTTGCGCGTTCCGGCCAGCGCGAAGGTCCCATCCGCTCCATGATGTGATATCACGAACAATCGAATCGGTCACATTTTCACTTTACGATTGATTTCGGGGACGAGGGCTGACTCCGAACAACCGAGCTAGTTCATGGACGTCACCACTTGTGCCCGAATCTCCCATTGGGTGCTTAGATCAGCCTTCTCATCATCCTCGTCGGGCTCGAGCACAATGAACGCGAACGCCACGGTTGCCGAGGAATCTGGGAGTTACCTTCACGATTCTCAAATCTTCACAATCTGTGCAATAGCGTGCCATCGCGCGAAAGAGGCGTCGCGACGACCTTGACCGGCAATGCACGAGGAAAGCGCGTTTTACGGGGCATAATGTTGGAGAACATTCGGCGATTGTCGGCCACCGGACAGTGGGGGATCCCATTCTTGCGAGAGCTCAACAGACGAAAGAATTCAAGGAGTGGAACCGCAAGTGGGGGGCGCCCTTCGGAAAATTGAAACTTCTGAAGGCAGTTAGTGGACTGCCGCTGCTGCGACGCTCGTCAACGCTTCGCCGCGCAATCGGACCTTTCGGATGTCAATTCAACACAAATACGCGGGCCGTTGAATACCCGTGGACCTATTTTCAATTACTAAACAGTCAACGATCCACCATTTTGGAGGTTGGTGGCGCGCTGTCGGGCCTCCAGTTCGTTTTTGCCATGGAGGGCCACGAAGTGCACAACGTCGATCCATTCTTCGATTACGGCGTCGGCGACTATCGAGTGGATCCTTTAGTGGAACACGAAAAACTCAATCGTTTGTTCGGAACCAACGTGACCCTTCATAAGGCGACGTTGCCAGAACTCGAATTCCAACGAAGTTTTGATGCAGTTATTTGCGTATCGACCATCGAGCACATGAGCGAAGCGGACATTGCTTCAACGCTGCGCAGTGTGAAGAGACTGCTTAAGCCGGGCGGCCTGCTGGTTCTCACGGTCGACCTCTTCCTGGACGTGGTTCCATTTACCGCGAGTTCGACGAACAAGTGGGGTACGAACGTCTCCATTGCGTGGATGCAGCAAATCCTCGGATTCGAAATGGGTGCCGGCAGAGTCGCAGAGTTGTACGGATACGCAGAGTTTTCGAGTGAGGACGTTCTTCGCGACGTTGCGAAATATGATGTCAACAAAAACTATCCGCAGTTGGCGCAGCTCGTCACGTTTCGGTCGCCCAAAGCGTGATCATTGAACCGCTACCAAGACCTCTTGGACAGCCCATGCACTCTTCGCCCTCGATGTGACCTTCGTATCACCCGTTTACAGCGGCGTTGAGAATTGCTCCTTCAATGTCAATCTCTCCGGATTGGTGGGCCTCGAGCGCTCCGCGCACTAAGAGTGCAAGGAGGGGACTCATTGGGTCAGGCTATGCAGGAGACGGTATTCCTTCGCTCATTGTTGACAAGCGTTAACATCGGTATTGTTCTCGCCACCATCAACAATCGAACATGCCTTCTCATCAGCGAATCTTTCGTGCGCCGGCCGGGACTTGAACCCGGAACCTGTTGATTAAGAGTCAAATGCTCTGCCAATTGAGCTACCGGCGCGTGACGAGTCTAACCACACGCCGGTACTCACTGGGTTAGTTGTGCTGGACGGCCTTCACTTCGAGAAACTCTTCGAAGCCGAGCAGCCCACGTTCACGACCAATGCCCGACTGTTTGTAGCCGCCGAACGGTGCGACGAGGTTAAAGGCGCCCCCGTTCACATCGACCTGCCCGGTACGAAGCTTTCGCGCCACTTCAGTCGCCTTCTCGTCGGTACCGGCCCACACGCCGCCGGCCAAGCCGTAGGGGGAATCGTTGGCAATGGCGATGGCTTCTTCCTCGGTGTCGTACGGGATAATCGAGAGGACCGGGCCGAAGATCTCCTCTTGAGCAATCGTCATGTCGTTACGCACGTCCGAGAAGATCGTTGGCTCGATGTAATAACCGGTCTCCAGTCCTTCGGGAGGAGTGACGCCGCCGCAAATAAGCCGCGCCCCCTCGTCGATGCCCTTGTTGATGTAGTCGCGCACCCGCTGTTGTTGCGTTGCACTGACGAGCGGCCCAAGCAAACTCGCGCCGGTGATGGGGTCCGCGGGCGCAAGATTAGCTGCCGCGGCGACCGCCAAGTCCTCTACTTCGGCGAGCCTCGAGCGGGGCACGACCATGCGCGTCAACGCGGAACACGTCTGACCGGAGTTCAAGTAGGCGGCGAACACGCCACTGTTTACGGCCGTCGTGAAATCGGCGTCCTCCAAGATGATGTTGGCGGACTTGCCACCGAGTTCGAGCGAGACCTTCTTCACCATCTCGGCCGCCAGTTGCATGACCCGCTTTCCGGCCCTCGTTGAGCCGGTGAAGGACACCATGTCGGTCTTTGGGTGCGCGACGATAGCTTCACCAACGACGGGTCCGAGCCCGGTGATGAGGTTGAAGACGCCCTTTGGCAAACCAACCTCGTCGATGATGTCGGCGAGGATGAAGGCGTTGATCGGTGCTACTTCACTGGGCTTCAACACCACCGTGCAACCGGCCGCGAGCGCCGCTGCCACTTTCAACGAGATCTGGTACAGCGGGTAGTTCCATGGCGTGATGGCGGCGACGACACCGATTGGTTCGTACATGAAAGTAGAGTTGCCCACTTCCTTGTCCCAGGTGAACTCATTGGCGTGCTGGGCGTGGTCGGCGAAGGCGGCGATGGGCAAACCCACCTGGATACCTTTGGACAACATGAGCGGCATGCCGACTTCGTTGGCGATGATGAGTGCAATCTCGTCCGTGCGTTCGGCCAACTTTTCGGAAATGCGCGTGAGGAATTCGCCGCGCTCTTTGGGGCTGGTGTTGGCCCAACCGGTGAACGCCGCCGCGGCGGCGTCGACGGCGCTATTGGCCTCTTGTACGGTGCCGGCGGGGATGGTGGCGTAGAGTTCGCCAGTACCCGACGACGTCACGTCAAGGGTCTCCGATGACTGGGCTTTCACCCATTCGCCATTGATGTAGAACGAGTCGCGAACGATAGTCATAAGTCTCTCCAGTCAAACCTCGCACGAGGATTCCTAGACGAAATCTAGTCCCCAGTACGAGGTCGCGTTAGAAAAAAAGCACCCGCCTTCGCCGAGCCATCCGGCGAACGCGGGTGTTGCTGTGGGGTGAGCGACGGGGATCGAACCCGCGACCTCTAGGACCACAACCTAGCGCTCTAACCAACTGAGCTACGCCCACCAAGTGGAACCAGTATTGCACACTCGTCTCGGCGTGCACCAAGAACGTAACGACCCTTCGGTACGATGGCCACTGCGCCCCTGTAGCTCAACTGGATAGAGCAGACGGTTTCTACCCGTCAGGTTGCGGGTTCGACTCCTGCCGGGGGCACCAAACGAGGAACGCCCTTTCGTCAATGCCCCCGTGACGCGTGCGCGACACGGGGGCATTGACGTGCGTTCGTCAGTCGTCGAACAATCGCTTCACCGCACCGAGATTCGGAATACCCAGACCCGTGGCCGGGTTGTACACCGTGCCGGGCGTGCCGGTGAAGAAGAGATTGTCGTTGCTCGTGCCCGAGGTGTTGAGCGTCGTGAAGGGCGAGTTACCGTGCGTCGCTGCCCAATAGAGGGCCGGGTTCCAGAAGCCGGTACGGTGGCCAAGAGCGGAGTCAATTAGTGCGGCCGAGCCGTTGAACTGAGGAGCGACGAAGCTGGTTCCACCCCAGCCGCCTTGGAGCAACGGGCTGGGACTGAACGACGGCGAGTATTCGAGGTACCCGGTTTCCGGGTCGGCATTGGCTGACATATCGGGTTCTGCTCGACCAGAGTTTGTCCCGGTGATCGTGGAGGGAGCGGGATTGAAGCTCCAGGCGGTCGGCAAGGTGATGTTGCCACCCAGGTTCACCGGGTTAATGGGCGTCAGCCACGGAACGGCCGAGTAATTGTGAACCCCGGGCACCCCTTGCTGGTAGTACGGCGTCGACTCGAGGAGGCTGTAGCCGCCACCACCGCCCACTGCCTCCAGCATGGCGAACTGATCGACGGGTATCCCAATGGCATTCGCTACGGGGGCCCACAAGTAGTCCCAGCCCCACGCTCGCTGGGCGGTCACGGTGGCGGTCTCGTTCGGCCCCAGTCCGAAGGTGCCCGACCACGGAAGCGTGGTGCCGCCGGCCGACGTCACGTAGGGGCTGTCCCCGGGCGAGTCGACGTCAAGGTTGGTCGAGGGGAGCTCGTTGCTGTTGTCGTACGCGCCGGCGTCACCGGCCGAAACGAAGGCCGTTTGACCTTGCATCGCCATCTCGGCAAAGATCTCGTCAAATGATGCCTGGTATTCGGTCGTCTCTTGGCCCGCCGCGGTGTAGAAGTTGATCAAAGATTCCGCTTGACCCCAACTCGCCGACACGCTGCTCGCGACGTTTTGACTCGCCGCTTGGGCGAAAGCGTCAACGAAGCCAAAGTCAGTGTTGGGCGACTGGTAGACGATCACATTCGCCCCCGGTGCAATGGCCCCCGATTGTTCCACGTCAAGGTCCGTCTCTCCTGAACCCGAAGCACTACTGGGTGGACCTGAACCACCGTCGACATTGACCGTGGTCACGGTGCGAGCGGTGGGCGTCATGCCGAGCACGGTGTTCCAGAAATACTGCGGGGCACCGGGGTTCATCGCCGCCAGGGTGACGATGCCAATGGTCTGACCGCTGCCGTTGTTGTGCTTCTCGAGTTGCGTGAGACCGTAGTTGGACTCGAAGTCGGCGGGCAGATTGCATCCGCTCGGGCCTCCACCGAGGGCTTCGCACGCGCTCGCCCCCACGGCGGTGCTGGAGGTCGCCTTCGCGACCGCGTGAGTGAGGTCAGTGGTGAAAGGCGAGTAATTGGTGAGGCCAAGAACTGAGAGCACAAATTTCGCCAGCTTTTTGGGCAACTGCGGCGAGGTGGTCGCGCCGTGGAATGACTGTCCGGGCGTTCCCCGGCGGCCGGGTGAGTGGTAGTTCTTTTGCACCACGGACATGGCGTTGTCGAACGCGCCCGCCGTGCCGGTGGCCGTGACGTCGATCATGTCGGGCAAGACGGTGGTGGTGATGCCGAAGCCGCTGAGGTAGCTGGTCAAGGCGTTGACATTGGCCGACGACTGTCCGTAGTGCGCGGCGAATTGACTCACGGTCAAGAAATTCTTGACGCCGCTTTCAACCTTGTTCTGGAGTTCGTTCGCGTCGTTCTCCCTCAGAATGAACGAGACCTCTTCTGGTGTGGAGGGATCCGTTGGACCAAAGGGTACGGCGCCGGTGACGCCCGCCGCGGTGACGCCCTGGGAAACCGGAACCAACGTGTTGTCATCGGTGCCCGCTGCTCCAGCACTCAAGTTCAGCACCGGCGCCATCGCCAGCGTCAATGCGCTGAAGGCAACGACCGTGCGTAGCCTTGATTTCTTGCGTTCCATTTACGTCCCCCGTTGAAAGAGAGTGGGCGAATTGTTCGCCCACCTCGTTTTCGCCCCAGGTCGACCGCTCTCGGGCGAATTGACCTGAGTGTAGCGAGGCGAGGGTGGTCCTGCTGGGAAGGGACTTTCGCGACGAAACGTACACATCGCGAGACGAGCGAGTTGGTGCGATGAGCGACGTTTGAAGACGGCAAATGGAGGAGGTTCGCCAACGCGCGGTTCTCGAGCGAGGAAGAACCTTCGAACGACAGGGCGTTCTTATCCAGCGTCAGACGAAGAACAGAATGATGCTCAGACCGGCAATGGAATTGACTGGTTGAAGCGGAAAAGGTTCCCCGCGTCGTAGGTCTGCTTGATGGCGCGCAGCCGGGAGAGGTTCGCGCCGTAGTACGCCGTGGGCCAATCACTCAAAGTCGGATCAATGTAGTTCTGGTACGCGCCCGACGAGGCGTCGACGACGTTGGTGGCCAACCACGCGAGCCACGCTTGGCCCGCGGCCCGTACTGACGGCGACGTTGCACCCGACCAGGAGTACGTCGCTTGAATGCACGCCAATGAGTTTCTGTGCACGAAGGCCGTGGCGTCAGTCGCGACGCGATTGATGGCGCCGCCGTAGGCGTCGAAGGCGAGGGCGCCGCCCACGGTCGGCGCCTGTTGGTGGAGGTGCTCAATGGCGTTGATGTACATCGCGACCGACGCATCGTTCAATGGCGCATTGACGTAACTCGACTTGGCTGAGTACGCGGAGTGCCCGAGCTTGCCTAGCGGATCGTTGGTGGTGAGGTGACAGGCCGCGACGCTGAGGCCGGAGCAACCCGCTTCGATCTCCATGGCGTTCAAGTAGTCGCGCGCCCCCACGAACGAGTACGAGGGGAGGGTCCCAATCGATGAGGTCAGCGAGGCGAGCACGCTCGTCGCTTCGCGCGGGGAACCGCAGTACACGCCGGCGATCTGCGCGAGATAGCCGTACGTCCCCTGGGAAAGGAGTTGACAGTTGGACCAGAGTTCGTCAGGGGCTGCATCAGTCCAACGCCCCCACGCACTCAACATGGTTCCCGCCGCGGCCCAGGGGTACTGCAAAGTGAACAGGGTGACCTCGGGCATGGGATGAACGTTGAATTCGAACGAGGTCACCACTCCGAAGTTGCCGCCGCCCCCACCCCGACTCGCCCACAAGAGATCGCTGTGGGAGCTCTCGTCGGAGGTAAGCAGGGAGCCATCAGCGGTGACCATCGCGAGGGACCGGATGTTGTCGCAGGTGAGTCCGAACTTTCGCCCGAACACACCAATGCCGCCCCCCAGCGCGAGCCCGGCGATGCCCACCGTCGGGCACGAGCCGCCCGGTAGCAACCGACCCGCATTACCAATCTCGTTGTAGACGTCAATGAGTCGCGCTCCGGCGCCAACCTTCGCGGTGTTGGCCGAAAGGTCAACCGCGATTTCGGCCATGCGACTGACATCGACGACGAGTCCTTCGCTCGATGAGTAGCCGCCGTAACTATGCCCGCCCGAGCGCGGGGCCAAGGGAACCGCGTGGGACGTGGCGAAGTCGAGACAGCGAGCAACGTCATCGGGCGTGGCGCAGAAGGCGATCGCCCGCGGATGCAGCAGGTCGAACTTGGAGTTATAGAGAAGTCGGTCGACGCCGTAGTGAGGATTGGAGGGCTGCACCAACGAACCCGTGAGCGAGGCACCGAGCGCGTTCCACAGCGCGGCGGTCGTCGGTCCCGGGCTCGACGTCGTGCTAACGGGGGCCGTCGTCGTTGGCGTCGTCGGCGCGGTGTGACGGTGTTCGAGGTACAGCCCTCCGACCGCAGCCCCCGCAACAACCACGCCCACGCCCAGACCGGTGCGAAGAAATGTCCGGCGATTCGACGTCGTGCCGTCCCCAAATGAGTCGTGGGGAAACGATGCGGAGGGTTCGCTCACCGATTCATTGTTGCACCGGTCGTAGGCGCGAGAGCGCCACCGTGATTAAGCCGGTCTCCGATCTCACGTTGCACGACGCCGAGGATTATCCTCCGAACATGATCAAACTTTCAATCCTGTATCCGACCACCGAAGGCGCTACCTTCGATCACGATTACTACCGGGATAGTCACGTGCCGCTCTGCCTCGCGACGTGGAGTCTCTCCTCCGCGCAAATTTCACGCGGCGTCGACGGTCCGTACGTGGCATCGGTGTCGTTCAATTTTGACTCTGTCGACGACATGAATGCCGCATTCTCCCACGAAGGAACAGGCGCCATTATGGCCGATGTGGCGAGGTACACGACGATTAATCCGGTCATGCAGATTGATGAGATTGTTGCTGGTTAAGTCCGCCTTGCCGGTAATTCCACGCGACGCGGGGTCGAAGTCACTGCGTCGGGGCGCCGGGATTCGAACCCGGGACCTCCTGGTCCCAAACCAGGCGCGCTAACCAAGCTGCGCTACGCCCCGTGCCTCCATCGTTACACATCGCGACAAAGCCACATCTGGGCGCAATGATTCGTAGGATTCCAACGAGGAGGAACGATGGCGTACGAGTGGATAATTGACGCGCTGGAAGAGACGTGGACGTCCATTGACCGGCTACTGCGTCCCGAGCCACTCTCGGCCTACGACGCACCCACGCCCTGTCCTGGTTGGAGCGTGCGCGACGTGGTATCCCACCTTTTGGGTTTTGAGATGATGTTGCGCGGCGCGCCGGTGCCGACGTTCGAAGGCGAGTGGCCGACGTACGTACATAACCCCATCGGTGAGTTCAACGAAGCCTTTGTGCAGCGCTACCGCAGCGAGCCGGGACTGACGGTGCTCGATCTCTTTCGTGAACAGTGTGCGGCGTCATTGTCGGCGCTTCGCGCACTCTCTGACCAAGAGTGGGAGCGGGTGGGTTGGAGTCCGGAAGGGGAGCGCCCCTATCACCGCTTCCAAGAGACGCGAGTCCTCGATAGTTGGATTCACCTCCAGGACATTCGCGACGCCCTTCTCCAACCAGAAGACGACCACGGTCCCGGCGAGGAGATCGTGCTCAATCGCTTCGAGTCCAGTTTGCCCTACGTCGTTGGCAAGCGTATGAGGGCCCCCGACGGCACCTTGGTGCGGATCAATCTGAGCGGACGCCTTGCTCGCTCCACGCTGATTGGGGTGGTCAATGGTCGGGCCATGTCGGTACCCTCCAGCGACGCCGCGCCGGACCTCGAAATCACCACGCCGGTAGCGCTCTTTTGGCGCCGCGCGGCCGGAAGGATCTCCGCGGACGCCTTTCTCGCGGCGTCGGCGACCGACGTGCGCGGCGACCGCGAGCTGGCCTCGGCCTTCGCGAGCGGACTCAAGATCATGATTTAGGAGAAATGGGGGCGACGGGTAGGCTGGCATCTCCTATGCGCGCTACCACCACACTCCTCGATAACAACCGAATCAAGCTCACTGTCGAAATCGACGATAGCGAAATGGACGAGGCGATTGACGCCGCCGCCAAGACACTGGCCCAGCAAGTGAGCGTGAAAGGCTTTCGCAAGGGCAAGGTGCCCAAGAACGTGCTGATTGCCAATATCGGTGGTCCGGGCGTACTACGCGCCGAAGCAATTCGTGAGGCGATGCCCGAGTTCTACGCGCGCGCCGTCGCCGACGCGCTGATTGACCCAATTGGTCAGCCCGACATCAACATCACCGAAGGCGAGGAAGAGGGTCAGTTGGCCTTCGAGGCCGAGGTGGAGGTACGCCCCGAGATCTCCATCAAGGGACAGCGCGACCTTCGCGTCACCATTCCTTCCCCGGTCGTGACCGACGCCGAAGTTGACGCGCAAATCAATCGCTACCTCGAGACCGACGCCGTCTTGAACCCCGTCGAGCGACCTATCGTGACCGGCGACCTCGTCACCATGGACATCCACGTCCAACAACTGGCTACCGAGGCCGAACCACTGGACATGAGCGACTTCATGTACACGGTCGGTACGGCGTCGATCACCGAAGGCGTGGACGAACTGATTCTGGGTTTGAAGGCCGGCGAGGATCTCAAGCTGAACGGTCCAGTCGGTGAAGGGGCCATCGCCACCTTCGAGATGAAGCTCAAGCAAGTTCAAGAACGCGTCCTTCCTGAGTTGACCGACGAATGGGTCGTCGAGAACACCGAGTGGGAAAACGGCGAAGCGATGCGCGACGCCGTCCTCAACCAGATGCGCCGGACGAAGATTGTCGAAGCGCAGATGTCGCAACAGAACGCCACGCTGGTGGCGCTTAGCGAGTTGGTCAGCGAGGAAGTGGTTCCGGAGGTGTTGGTTGACTCGGAAACCCAAGAGCGACTCCACGACCTCGGTCACCGACTGAGCGAACAGAAGTTGAATCTAGAGATGTTCCTCCAGGTGACGAACCAGACGCCCGACGCCTTGCTCGCCACGCTTCGCCAGGACGCCGTTCGTGCAGTTCGCGTCGACCTCGCGATGCGCGCGCTGGTGGTCGCCGAAAATCTCCAGCCGAACGAGGACGAACTCGACGAGGAACTCGAACGAACGGCCGAAGCAATGAACGTCACCGCTGACGTCCTACGCGACAACCTTCGTGAAAACGGACGCGTCGTCGCCTTCACCGCCGAAGTGGGAAAAATGAAGGCCTCAAAGTGGTTGAGCGAACACGTGACCTTCGTGGACCCCGAAGGCGTGGAGATTGACCGTGCCCTCTTGCGCGCTGACCAGTCCAACGAGGGCGACCTTGAGGGCGCGAGCGACCAGACATCAGACGACGACGCGTAAGGTAGTCGCGTGAACGAACACTTTCGAGCCCAGAACTACCTCGTCCCTACGGTCGTCGAATCGTCGAACCGCGGTGAGCGTGCCTACGACCTCTACAGCCGATTGTTGCGTGAACGAATCATTTTCCTCGGCACGCCCATCGACGACACCATTGCCAACCTCATCTGCGCTCAGATGCTCTTTCTAGAGTCGGAAGACCCCGACAAGGACATCAATCTCTATATCAACTCACCGGGCGGCGATATCACCGGCCTGCTAGCCGTCTACGACACCATGAAGTACATCAAGCCCAACGTTTCGACCTTCTGTTTCGGCCAAGCCGCGTCAGCCGCCGCGGTACTGCTCGGCGCCGGCGCCAAGGGCAAGCGTTTCGCGTTGCCGCACGCGAGGGTGCTCTTGCACCAGCCGTGGGGCGGCGTAGGTGGCCAGGCCTCGGACATTGAGATCCAGGCGCGTGAAATCCTTCGGATGAAGGAGATGCTCAACACCATGCTCGCGGACGACACCGGTCAATCGGTCGAGCGCATCACCAAGGACACCGACCGCGATTTCATCATCAGTGCCGCCGAAGCCGTTGAATACGGCCTCATCGACGAAGTTATCTCTGCTCGTCCCTAGGTGCCTCATTTGGTGGACCCCGGCTCGTAGGATGGTCACAGCGGTGGTCGTGTCGGAGGAAATACGTGGCAAAGTTCGGTGAAACCAACGACCTTATTAAGTGCAGTTTTTGCGCCAAGGGTCAAAAACAGGTAAAGAAGCTCATCGCGGGACCCTCCGTGTACATCTGCGACGAGTGCATCGACCTCTGTAATGACATCATTGCCGACGAGTTCGGTGACCGGCCCGAGTTCGTCCTCGACGATCTCCCCACGCCACGCGAAATCTCGGCCTTCCTCGACGAATTCGTCATTGGGCAAATCGAAGCGAAGAAGATTCTCGCGGTCGCCGTCTACAACCACTACAAACGCATCCAGACCGGTCCCCTCCACGACGACGACGTCGAAGTGGCGAAGTCCAACGTGTTGCTTCTGGGACCCACGGGCTGCGGCAAAACCTTCCTCGCCCAAACGCTCGCGCGGATGCTCAACGTACCTTTCGCAATTGCTGATGCGACGGCGCTCACCGAAGCCGGTTACGTCGGCGAAGACGTCGAGAACATCCTGCTCAAGCTGTTGTCGGCCGCCGACTTCGACGTGAAGAGGGCCGAACGCGGCATCATCTACATCGACGAGATCGACAAGATCGCGCGCAAAGCCGAGAACCCCTCCATTACGCGCGACGTCTCGGGCGAGGGCGTGCAACAGGCGCTCCTCAAGATCTTGGAAGGCACGGTGGCGAGTGTGCCACCGCAAGGGGGACGTAAGCATCCCCATCAAGAGTTCATCACCATTGACACCGCGAACATCTTGTTCATCGTCGGAGGAGCCTTCGCCGGCCTCGAAGACATCATCGAGCGTCGGTTAGGCAAGAAGTCAATGGGCTTCAATCAGCCCGTCGAGTCCAAGCGCAGTGGGGACGTCGAACTCTTCCGACACGCCCTTCCCGAAGACCTGGTCAAGTTCGGCCTTATCCCGGAGTTCATTGGCCGTCTCCCCATCGTGAGTGCGGTCCAGCAACTCGACCGCGAAATGTTGATCAAGGTGTTGACTGAACCCAAGAACTCACTCGTGAAGCAGTTCCAGCAGGTCCTCGCCATGGACGGCGTCGCCCTGGAGATCGAAGAAGGGGCCCTCGAGGCGATTGCTGACCTCGCCCTGGAGCGTGGTACCGGAGCGCGAGGACTGCGATCCATTTTGGAGAACGTGCTGCTCGAGCCCATGTACGACGTACCCGGTCGCACCGACGTGATGAAGTGCATCGTGACGGCGGCGTCGGTGCGCGACAAGGTCGCTCCCGACTACGAAATGCGAAAGGCGACGCGAACTCGTCGCGCCAGCTAAGCCGTGCGATTTTCGTCGTACGAAGGGGCCCTGACTTGGCTCGAATCGCACATTGACTTCGAGCGCGTCGCGCCGAACCGTCAAGCCGTGCCCACCTTGCAACCACTCCTGGATACTTTGGCGATGTTGGCCGATCCTCAACACGACTACCGCACCGTGCACGTGACCGGCACCAACGGTAAGGGGACGACCACCACCCTCACCAGTGCACTGCTCAGCGCCACCGGACTGCGCGTGGGTGCTTTTACGAGCCCAGACCTGCACGCGGTCAATGAACGCATTGCAGTGAACGGCGAACCGATCGACGATGAGGAGTTCGTTTCGCTGCTGCAGCGACTGGCCGACGTGGAGACGGTGAGCACGATCGCCCTCACTCGCTTCGAACTGCTGACGGCGGCGGCGTTGTTGCACTTCTCCGACGAGGGCGTGGACGTTGCGGTCATCGAAGTTGGTATGGGTGGCACCTGGGATTCGACCAACGTCATCAACTCCGACGTGGCGGTCCTTACCAACGTGGACCTCGACCACACCGCGGTACTGGGGACGACCATCGCGGCGATCGCCAGTGACAAAGTCGGCATTTTTCGTCCCGAGGCGGTGGCCATCGTCGCCACGTCCAACGCCATCGTGGTCGAGATTGCCCAGCGCAGGGCCGAGGAGCTAGGGGCCGCGCTCTGGCTGCTCGGCGAACAGTTCACCCTGGTGCGCAACGAATTGGCGCTCGGGGGCCGGGCCATCACGCTCAACACTCCCTTCGAATTTTACGACGAGGTGTTGGTGTCGTTACACGGCATTCATCAGGGCGTGAACGCCGCGACGGCGATCACCGCCGCCGAGGCGTTCCTGGGGCGCGCGTTGGGTGAAGACGTGGTGGTCTCGACGCTCGCCAAGGCCCGCATGCCGGGACGCACGGAACTCATTTCGCGCAAGCCCATGATCGTGGTTGACGGAGCGCACAATCCGGCCGGTATCAAAGCATTGGTCGCGACCTTGGACGGCGCCTTCCACGTGTCGGGGGAGCGACGGTGCGTGCTGGGCATGCTCACCGGACGAGATGTCGACGACATGGTCGAACCACTCGTCGCGCTGGGCTTCACCGAGTTCCATTGCTGCGCGGCGCACTCGCCGCGCGCCGTGGCCGCGCACGACGTCGCTGAGGCCGTTCGACGACACGGCGGCGTTGCGTACGAACACCCGACCGGCCTGGCGGCGCTCGCCCACGCACGCGAACGCTCGACCGACGAAGATCTGATCGTCGTGGCGGGCAGTCTGTACCTCGTCGCCGAAGTTCGTGGCGAGGTCATGCGCGTGCGATCGCGACACTTGACCTGACCCGATAAGGTTCTTCGTCGTGGATAGAACGCTGGTCATCGTAAAGCCCGACGGCGTGGCCCGTCACCTCGTCGGCGAGATCATCAGCCGACTGGAACGTAAGCAGCTCACCATTGTGGCGGGCGAACTGCGAACCATTGACCGCGCGACGGCCAGTCAGCACTACGTCGAACACGAAGGTAAGCCGTACTACGAGCAGCTGGTGGAGTTCATCACCCAGAGTCCGTCGATGGTGCTCGTGGTCGAAGGTCCCGAGGACACGTGGCGGGTCGTTCGCGGCCTCATGGGCGCCACCAATGCCAAGGAGGCGGTGCCGGGAACCATTCGCGGCGACCTCGCCATTGGCATGCGCGAGAATCTGGTGCACGGCTCAGACTCGCCGGCCTCGGCAATGAGAGAAATCGGAATCTTCTTTCCTCATCTGGCTTAATACGCCCCAGTGGCCTTTCAACCACTTCGTGACCTAGCCTTGTGCTGGAAGAGTGCATGCGTCGTCACTACTAAAGGATTTCAATGGTTGATAGTCGTTTCTCACTTTTGGGCCGAGACATGGCGGTTGACCTCGGAACGGCTAACACCTTGGTCTACGTTCGTGGTCGCGGCATTGTGCTCAACGAGCCTTCCGTGGTCGCTGTTGACGTGAAAGACGGCAAGCCGCTCGCCGTCGGCGCCGAGGCCAAACGAATGATCGGCCGCACGCCGAGCAACATCCAGGCCATTCGTCCTTTGAAGGACGGCGTCATCGCGGACTTCGAAATCTGCGAGAAGATGCTGCGCTACTTCATCCATCGCGTGCACCAACGTCGCTTCGCGAAGCCCCGTATGGTGATCTGCGTCCCTTCCGGTATCACCGGCGTCGAACAGCGCGCCGTGATGGAGGCGGCGGAATTCGCGGGCGCGCGCAAGGCCTACATCATCGAAGAGCCCATGGCCGCGGCCATCGGCGCCGGGCTCCCTATCCATGAACCGACCGGCAACATGGTCGTCGACATCGGTGGCGGGACGACGGAAGTCGCCGTCATCTCGCTCGGCGGTATCGTGACCAGTCAGTCGATTCGCGTGGGCGGCGACGAACTGGACGAAGCGCTCATCGCCTACGTGAAAAAAGAGTTCCAGTTAGCGCTCGGTGAACGAACCGCTGAAGAGATAAAGATCCAACTCGGATCGGCCTACCCACTAGAAGAAGAACTGCGCGCCGAGATTCGTGGTCGCGACCTCGTCACCGGTCTGCCCAAGACCGTCATCATCTCGACGGAACAGATTCGCAAGGCCATGGAAGAGCCAGTGCAGGCCATTGTCGACGCGGTCAAGGTGACGCTCGACCGTACGCCCCCGGAGCTCTCGTCGGACCTAATGGAGCAGGGAATTGTCCTCACCGGCGGGGGAGCGTTGCTGGCCGGCATCGCCGCGCGCCTGGAGTACGAAACGAACATGCCCATCATCGTGGCGAACGACCCTCTCAACTGCGTGGCCCTAGGAAGCGGCATGTGCCTGGAAGAACTCGATGTCTTCGCGCGCATGTTGAAGACCAGTCCTTCGCGCTAACTCGTGGCCAGTGATCGGATGAGGCGTCGTACGTTGACGGTTGGCGCCACCGTCACGGTCCTGCTGGTCATCCTCTATCTGAGCGGCGGCGTCATTTCGGGACTTCGCTCGGCCGCCAACTTCGCCACTTCACCCTTTACCTGGACCGTCAACGTCATCGCTCGCCCGATCGGCCATATGTTCTCGGGCGTCGTGAACTACAGCGACGTCGTGAACCAAAATCAGAAACTTCGTTATCAACTCGGTAAGGCCCAGTTGAAGGCCAACGAGGAGTCCGCCCTCAACCGTCAACTCATGGAGATGTCCACTCAACTGCGCGTCCCTTTCGTGGGGTCGCTCCCGACCGCGGCGGCGCAGGTGACGTCCATCTCGCCAACGAACTTCGCCGCGACCATCTCGATTGACCGAGGTCGCGACAGCGGCATCTTGACGGGCATGCCGGTCGTCGCCAACGGGGGACTCATTGGGAGCGTGATGTCGACGAGCCCGCACGGCGCCACGGTCCGCCTGATCACCGACGTCAACTCGCTCATCGGCGTGACCTTCGGCAACGGAAAGGACCAACTGGTCGTCTCGGGCCAGGGTGTGAACAACGGCTTGGGTGCCACTTCGGTGCCCCTGACGAGTGCCATCCAGCCCGGCACGGTGCTCGCCACGAGCGGCCTGAGCGGCGGTCTCTTCCCGCCGGGCGTACCAGTCGCCAAGGTGTCGAAGGTCTCACTCACCCCCGGGGCCGCCACCTACGACCTCTCTCTGCAGCCAACGGCCGACCTGCGCAGCATTGTCTATATCGACGTCATCCTTTGGGAGCCTTCGACGTGACCACCCGGGCGCTGGTTCCCGTCACCGTCGTGACCATGTTCATCATCGGGCTGCAACTCTCCGTGTTCGCCGCGTGGCGCTTCGCGGGCGTGGTCTTCATGTTGGTCTGGCTGTGGCCCTTCGCCCTCGGACTCGCCGGTTTCACCACGCTGGCCATTTGGGCGGCCCTGGTGGGTGGCGTCTTCTTCGATACCCACGTGACCACGCCGTTCGGACTCACCGCGGCCGTGGGCATCGTGCTCGGCTACGGGGCCTCGCGGCTCGGAAAGGAAGGCGTCGGTGATCTCGACTCGGCCGCGTGGTGGGTCACGCCTATCCTCGCCGCGGGCGCTGGCGCACTGGCCCCCGCGCTCTACACCGTGGGCGGCGCCGGCGTGCTCAACTTCTCCCTCTGGCGCGGGAGCCTCGTCAATATGGTCATCGTCAACGCCAGTGCCTTCTTCGTCCTGGCTCGACCCGTCTCGCGACTCGCGCGGGTGGTCGGGCTGTTCGGGTCACGTGCCCGACGGTGAAGGGTTCCTGGCGCGACCGCCCCTCGGGTTCACGCTTCTCGCGTCTGTGGCGACCGTGGTCGTCGCTGCACCCGTTTCGTGGGCAAGGAAGGTCCATCAATGAACCGAAAACGGTGGGCATTCGCGACCTGGTGGCGCCTCCGAGCGAGGTCACCTCGCGTCCGGAGCGTCGTTGGCTGATCATCGGAACCTTCTTCGCCTTGTTGCTGCTCGTCCTCATTGGACGGCTCTACGTGCTCCAAGTCGTTGACTACCACCAAGCCGTAGCGGCGGTGGCGAGCAACTCGCTGCACGTGAGCAACATCCCGGCCTCCCGGGGACAGATTGACGACCGCAGTGGCTCCCCGTTGGTGACCAACCTCACCACCGTGGAGATCCGTCTCTCGCGCGCCGAAGCGGCCAATCACCCCACCATCGACGGGGCGCTGGCCTCACTGACGGGCCAAACGGTTGGCAAGATCAAAGACGACCTCCACAATCAGCAGTACGACCCGTACCAACCGGCCCCGATCATGTCCAACGCACCCCCGCGCGTGGTGGAGTTCATCAAGTTGCACCCTTCGGAGTTCCCCGGCGTCTCGGTGCTCAACGTCTCACGGCGCTCGTATCCCGAGGGCGGTAACATTGGCGCCCAGGTGCTCGGGTACGTCGGTCCAATCAATAACTACGAACTGGCCGCTCACCCCAACGACGGCTACCGGACCGACTCGACTATTGGCAAGACCGGCATCGAGGCCTTTTACGAGCGGTATCTGCGGGGCCACGACGGCACCAGCACCATCGAAGTGAACAACGTGGGCCAGGTCATTGGCACGCTCAAGACCACGCAACCGCGGATTGGCAACTCGGTCGTGCTCAACATCGACGCCGGCTTGCAAAAGGCCCTGGACGGTTACTTGGCCAACGGCATCTTGACCGACCGGACCATTCCCGACCCCCGTTCGGGGAAGTTGCCACCGGCGATCAACGGCGCGGCCGTCGTCCTCGATCCCAACAACGGGGACGTGCTGGCCATGTCGAGTTACCCCTCCTACAACCTCTCCTCCTTCGTCAACGGACTCACCACGGTGGAGTTTCAACATCTCTTAAGTGAAGGGGCCTTCAACAACTACGCCATCCAAGGCCTCTACACTCCGGGCAGCACCTTCAAGATGGTGACGGCGACGGCCGAAATGAAGACCGGCATCTTGTCACCCAACTACCTGGTCAACGACACCGGCTCCTTCAAAGTGCCGAACTGTCGCAAAGTGGGTACCGGTGGTTGCGTCTTTCACGACGACGAGACCACGGGTAACGGTGCCGTCAACTTGCCCTTGGCGCTCACTAAGTCGTCGGACTACTACTTCTACAACCTGGGCTACCTCTTCTGGTCCCAAACTGGTCGCTACGGCCTCACGCCAATCCAGAACGTGGCCCACGCTTACGGGCTCGACCAGTTCTCCAACGTGGACCTCCCCAATGAAGTGCAGGGCCGCGTGGACTCGCCCACGGTGCGAAAGTCGTTGCACAGCCAAGCGCCGTTGGCCTTTCCCAACGTCTCGTGGTACACCGGCGACAACATCGAGATGGCGTTTGGACAAGGCGCCACCGCCATCACCCCCCTCGGTCTCGCCAACGCCTACGCGACGTTCGCCAACGGCGGTACGCGTTACGAACCCGAGGTCGCGGCGGCAATTGTGAACGCCCACGGGCAGACGGTCATTCGCTACCGCCCGAGGGTGCTCGATCACATTCATCTTCCCGCGAGCGTGCGCAGTCCCATTCTCCAAGGTCTCACCGGCGTGGTGGAGAGCCCCAGTGGGACGGCCTACTCAACCTTTCACGGCATTATCAATTTCTCCATGGCCTCCTTCCCAATCGCCGGCAAGACCGGAACGGCGAGTAACCAACACGGCCAAGAGCCCAACTCGCTGTTCGTGGGCTTCGGTCCGGTGGGACACCCGAAGTACGTGGTGGTTTGCATCATCGCGCAGGGTGGCTACGGCGCGAGCGCAGCCGCCCCCGTCGTCGCACGGACCTTCAACTACCTCGTCGCGCACCCCGTGGGCGCCGTCAAACTGAAGCCCCAGCTGCGGGTGACCACCACCACGACCACGCCGGGCCGCACCACCACGACCACGCCGGGCCACGCCACCACGACGGCGCGCCACGCCACCACCACAACCGCGCCGGTCCTCGCGACGACCTCGACCACGGCCGGCCACGTCACTACCACGACCCACAAATAGGCCGCTTCGCGAGTTGCGTAGCCTTCGGCGAGTAACCTGATGGGGTTGGGCGCTGCCGCGCAAACTGCTCGGGGCGCGAATAGAACGCAGCAACTGCGCGGTCAAACCCTGCAGGTGCACATATTGAGGACGCAACGTGGTACACGGTTTTGTAGTGGCCCTACTGGGAACATGGCTCATTGCACGTCTCGTGACCCCGTTACGACCCACGACCTCCAACAATCGCGCATCGAGCACCGCGCTCCGCGTGTCAGTGACAACTCGTAGTGCGGCGAACTACGCCCCCATCCACAAGAACTCAAGGAGTACCCGTCGTGAGCGACGAAACCAACACCCAACCCGCATCAACGTCTAGTCCACGGATAGGCGACACCCGACCAGCTCCACAGATTGGCGACACTCGACCGAGTAGCTCGTCGCCCGCGGGTAGCAGCGCACCGTCGTCGGGCGGTCCTTCGCAAAATGGCCAAGGCGGAGGCAATCGCCGCCGCCGCGGCGGTCGGGGCCGCGGACAAGGCAACGGTCAAGGAAGCGGCGGACCGAACGGCCAAGGCGGTGGCCAAGGCCAAAACCGGAACCCGCCGCGCTCCATGGACGCCCCCGTTGAGGCCTCGGCGCCGGAAGCGGCCGGATCGGAGAGCGCGGCCGGACGGGGTAAAAACAAGCGACGCCGCGGCGGGGAGCGCCGAACGCGCGCCCAGGGTCGCTACTTGATGTGCGTGCATTCGACCCACGACGCCACGCACATCGCCACGCTCGAAGGTCGCACCATGGTCGAGTACACGGTCGCCAAGGCGGCCGATGAGACCAACCAGATCGACGGCAATATCTACGTGGGGCGGATCCAGAACGTGCTGCCGGGCATGGAGCTGGCCTTCGTCGATATCGGGATCCCCAAGAACGCGGTGCTCTACCGCGGCGACATCTCGTTCGACCTCGATGACGTGGAGGGAACGTCTTCCAACGACAAGCGCATTGAACAGATGATCAAATCCGGTCAGACCGTCATCTGTCAAGTCACGAAGAACGCCATTGGCGCCAAGGGCGCCCGTCTGACCCAAGAGGTCTCCCTGCCCGGCCGCTTCGCGGTGCTGGTGCCCAATAGTTCGACCATCGGTATCTCGAAACGACTTCCCGACGGCGAACGGCGACGACTTCGCAAGATCATTGACGAAGTGAAGCCCGATCGCCACGGCATCATCATCCGCACTGCCGCCGAAGGCGTCACCGCCGACGACCTCGCTCGCGACGTGACCTCACTGGCGGAGAAGTGGGCGGCCATCTAGGCCGAGGTGGCGAAGTCCAACCAACCCCGACTCATCTACCGCGACCTCGACCTCGCGGTGCGAGTACTGCGCGAAGAACTGAACGACGACTATCGCGGCGTGCTCATCGATGACCGCGTCCTCTACGAAAAAGTCCGCGAGTACGTGTTGGCGGTTAACCCCGAGTTGGCCGACCGCATCGAGTTCTACGACCGCACCGCCGAAGAGTTACCCCTTTTCGAGCGCTACTTCGTGCACGAACAGCTCCACCGTGCGCTCGACCGAAAGGTCTTCTTGCCGTCGGGTGGCTCACTCATTATCGAGCGCACCGAAGCCCTCACCGTGGTGGACGTCAACACGGGAAAGAACGTGGGCACCACCAACCTCGAAGAGACCGTCTTTCGCAACAACCTGGAGGCGGCCGAAGAGGTCGCCCGTCAGCTTCGTCTGCGCGACATTGGCGGCATCATCGTCATTGACTTCATCGACATGGAGTCCAAGGTCAACCGTGAAGCCGTCGCCTCGGCGCTTCGTCAAGCGCTGTCACGCGACAAGACACGTACACAGGTCTTTGACATCTCGGAACTGGGCCTTGTCGAAATGACCCGCAAGAGGGTCAACGAGGGACTGCTGGAATCGGTCTCCAAGATCTGTTCGATGTGCGACGGTCGCGGTTTCGTCGTCGAGACGGGACTGTAGGCGTCGCCCGTCACCGGTGACATCGGCTACTATTGAATCCCTATGTACGCCGTTATCCGTGTAGGCACATCTCAAGAGCGCGTCACCGAGGGCCAAGTCGTCCGCGTTGACCTGCGCTCCGAAGAAAATGGTGCCGAAATCAAGTTCGAACCAGTGTTGTTGGTCGACGGGGACTCAGTCACCGCCGGTCCGGCACTGAAGGGTGCCTCCGTCACCGCCACCATTATCGGTGAGGAGAAGGGTCCGAAGATTCGGGCGCTCACCTACAAGGCGAAGTCCATCCAGCGCAAGCGCTGGGGACACCGTCAGCACTATTCGACCGTGGAGATCACCAAGATCTCACCCAAGGCCTAGGGAGAGCAATGTCAAAGACCAAAGGTGGCGGTTCCACTAGGAACGGTCGCGACTCCAATGCCCAGCGTTTGGGCGTCAAGACCTTCGACGGAACTGCTGTAAAGACGGGAAGCATCATCATTCGCCAGCGGGGGACCCTGTTCCACCCCGGCCGCAACGTCGGCATTGGCAAAGATGACACTCTGTTCGCGCTCGCTGAGGGAACCGTGAAATTCGGGTACCGCGGCGGCCGAAAACTAGTTGACGTTCTCGTTGACTGAGTTTTCCTCCTAAAACAAGAAACCCCCGGGCTTGGGCCCGGGGGTTTCTTGTTTGTAGCGAGAACTACGCGCTCTTGACTGCCTTCTTGAAGGTGGAGCCAATGGACACCTTTGGAGCATTCGACGCCTTTACCTGAATGGCTTCGCCTGTTTGGGGGTTACGGGCCGTGCGGGCCTTACGGGCAACTCGCTCGAATGAAAGGAATCCCGACAGAACAATCTTCTCACCCTTTGAAACATTGCTGACGACGACATCTTCCAGGGCCTTGAGGACCTCAGCTACCGTGTTCTTGGAAGCGCCACTCTCGGCAACAATTGCATCTACCAACTCGGCCTTGTTCACCGGTCGACTCCTTACTCTTCGTTAAATCGGACTGGGAGTGTTCCCAGCAACCGGAGCCATCTTTACGCAGAACGGCCCAAATAATGGGATTTCTCCTAAGATTTCGGCCTACGCACGGCGCTCGTGAAACCAAAAGAGCAGGTCAGCACTCTTTTTCAATTTTTATGTAACAAGAAATCGTAACGCTTGGGTGCGTCCCAGGCGTCTAGAACCGCTCCAAACGCCCGCAATAGCACGGTTTTGCTGACTTTTTACCTCTTCGTGCGTTGGACGTCTGCGTCGAAGTCGGTCGCCGCGCGGCTTCGCTAGACGTCGAGGGGTCTGCCACTTTCGATGTTGCCGGGTACGAAAAACCTCGCTAGGTTCGCCAGGTGACGCTGACCATGACCAGCGCATCGTGGGACGGTGCGGTCCCGCGATGACGGCGATCGATGAGCTCAGGAGTCGCGTGCGCACGGCCTTTGAAGGTGACGTGGACACTATCCGTACGTTGCTCGCCCCAAATGCCCAATGGGGGACGCCAGAGCAAGCTATACCCACGTGTCGGAACCGCCAGCAGATTCTCGACTGGTATCAGCGGGCCTTCGATGCCGGCGC
>JANXXO010000043.1 GCA_025350565.1 Acidimicrobiaceae bacterium | reverse complement strand
CCACTTTCGAACACCAGCGACGCCGAGCACGTCGCCGCCCGACTGAAGGCTGTTCGTGCGTCGCTCGACACGTGGCGCGGAGCATTGCTGGTGACGGCGGCCGAACACGAGTTGCCGGCTCTTCGTCACATTCTGGGCATTGCCGACCAGGCCGACATCTGCGCCCAGGGAGCATTTCAAGAGTTGGCCGCGCGTGTCGCCGAGGCTACGTCGGTCGACAGTGAATCGTCGGGACTTCGCGCGGGCGCTGACGACGCGCAAGCGGCGTACGCAGAACTGGCGACCTGGCTGCGCTCGGACATTGCGCCTAAGGCCTCCGCGCGCGAGGCGTGCGGCGAAGTGCGCTACCAACGATGGTCGTCGTACTGGTCGGGGGCCACGCTTGATTTACGCGAAACCTACGAGTGGGGCTACCAAGACCTTCGCCGCATCAACCGTCGAATGTGGGAGATTGCCGGCGAACTTCACCCCGACGCGAAGAGTTTGGTCGAGGTGGCTGATTATTTGGACCACGACCCAGCTCGCGCCATTGAGGGCACCGAGACGCTACTCACCATGTTGAAAGCCTTTACCGCGCGAACCGCCGACGAACTCGACGGCGAGCGCTTTGACATTGACGACCGCATCAGGTTCTGCGACGCCCGAATCGCACCGGAGGGTTCAGCCGCCGCACCCTATTACATCGGTCCCAGTG
This sequence comes from Acidimicrobiaceae bacterium, assembly GCA_025350565.1. Taxonomy (GTDB): domain Bacteria; phylum Actinomycetota; class Acidimicrobiia; order Acidimicrobiales; family RAAP-2; genus RAAP-2. The sequence continues at coordinate 11,222 of JANXXO010000043.1, read as the reverse complement.
AAGACCTCGCCCGTCCCGGTACCACGTGGTTTCCCACCCTCGGCGCGACCACCTTCTCGTGGTGGCGTCACGCCGCGACCTGGTATCACGAATCGATCCCCGGCCACCACCTGCAGATTGCCACGGCCCTCCTCGCTTCGGATCGTCAGACTCGCTTCCACCGACTCCTCGGCGGCACCGCCGGGTACAGCGAAGGCTGGGCCCTCTACGCCGAACGTCTGATGGACGAGCTTGGCTACTACGCCGATCTCGGCGATGAACTCGGTTACCTGTCCAATCAGGCGCTACGAGCGGCGCGAGTGGTGGTGGATATTGGACTGCACCTCGAACTCGAGGCGCCGAGTGACCTCGGCGTGCTGGGCGACCTCGGCGACTGTTCCGCGAAGCCCTGGACGCCGGCCATGGCGGTGGCGCTGCTCGAAGAGTGGGCCATTAAAGACCACGCGATGTCGGTATCGGAAGTCGATCGGTACCTCGGCCTGCCGGCCCAGGCCATTTCGTACAAGATCGGTGAGCGAGCGTGGCTTGACGCGCGCGAGGAGGCCAAGACCCGGTTGGGCGATTCGTTCACCCTGAAGGCCTTCCACGCGCACGCGCTCGTCTTGGGTTCACTAGCGCTCGACACCTTCACTTCCGAAATGTCCTCCTGGGACGGCGGCCTCTAGGTCAATCGGTACGTCAGTCACGCGGCGTGCGTTACCGTTCTTTGAGACAACGAAGGACGGCTCATGGCGATTGATCGCTCGGCAATGACCAGTAAGGAACGAGAGAAGGCGTCGGTCTTCCATTCGTGGTCGGCGCAGGCCACCATCAATCCCTTCATGGTGAAAGACGCCGCAGGCGTCTTCGTGACGGGCGAGGACGACCTCTCCTACCTCGACCTTTCTTCGCAACTCGTGAATACGAATATTGGTCATCAGCACCCCGCGGTGGTGCAGGCAATTCAAGAGCAGGCGGGCACGTTATGCACGATTGCTCCCCAACACGGTTACGTCGCGCGCTACCGAGCGGCCGAACTCATTCTCGACCGCTCCTTCGACGGCGCGGCGAAGGTCTTCTTCACCAACGGCGGCACCGAAGCCATGGAACACGCCATCCGAATGGCCCGACTGCACACGGGTCGTCATAAGGTCATGTCGGCCTACCGCAGTTATCACGGCGCGACCGCTACCAGCATCAACCTCACCGGTGATCCACGGCGTTGGCCCAACGACACTGGCTCGGCCGGCGTCGTGCACTTTTTCGGACCTTTCTTCTACCGGTCGATGTTCCACTCGACCAGTGAATCCGAGGAGTGCGAACGCGCGCTCGCCAACCTCGAAGCGACCATCCGCTTCGAAGGTCCCGACTCCATTGCCGCCATCGTCCTCGAGACCGTCCCCGGTACGGCGGGCATCATGGTGCCGCCGAAGGGTTATCTCCAAGGCGTGCGCGCTCTCTGTGACCGCTTCGGAATTGTCTACGTCGCCGACGAGGTCATGTGCGGATTCGGTCGAACCGGCGCGTGGTTTGCCTTCCACCAACACGAGGTGCGTCCCGACCTCGTGGTCTTCGCCAAGGGCGTCAACTCCGGGTACGTGCCGCTCGGCGGAGTGATCGTGAGTGAAGCCATCTCGGCCACCTTCAACGACCGCGTCTACCCCGGTGGCCTTACCTACTCCGGCCATCCGCTGGCCTGCGCCGCGGCCGTGGCGACCATCGAGGCTATGACGCGCGAGCACATCGTGGAGAACGCCAAGATGATCGGTGACGACGTTCTGCGACCGGGCCTCGAAGAACTTGCCCAACAACACCCCATCATCGGTGACGTGCGCGGACTCGGCGTCTTCTTCGCCCTCGAACTGGTGGTCGACCGCGCGACCAAAGAACCGCTCGCCCCCTACGGAGGAACTTCTCCGGCGATGAACGAGATCGTCGCGGCGGCGCGCGCCGAGCAGTTGCTCATCTTCACCAACTTCAACCGCGTGCACGTGGTGCCGCCGTGCACCATCACCGCCGACGAAGCGCGCGAGGGTCTTCGTCGACTCGGTCGTGCTCTGAGCGTCGCCGATCGCTACTACACGGGCACGGTGTGACCAACGAAGAGCGGCGAAGTGCGACCGCCGCGAAGATGCGCCAGCTGGGCCACGCTTTTGTCGCCACCACGCTCAGCGACGGACAGTTAGACCAACTCGCCCACCGTCTCGACGAACTCCTGGTCGAGATGGACCAGGGCAGCGCTCGCGTACGCGAGTTCTCGCGCGAGCGTTTCGCCGACTTCGTGCGGACCTTTCCCGCCGACGATCAGTCGATGACGCACTACGCCTTCGCCGACTCCATCGTGGCCGGTGGGGCCAATCCCCTGGGTCTCGCCGCGCGACTGTGGCGAGAGGACCAGATGGCGGTGATGGAGGTCACGCTCGGGGCCGCCTTCGAGGGCGCTCCGGGACGCGCGCACGGGGGCGTGGTGGCGGCACTGCTCGACGAGGTCATGGGACTTGGCAATGTGGTGCGCGGTGAGATGGCCTACACCGCGCAACTGGACATCACCTATCACGCCCCCACGCCACTGGGCCAACCAATCATCGCGCGGTCCTGGCTGGAGCGACGTGACGGACGCAAGCGATTCGTCGTGGGCGAGATCCACGCCGAGGACGTCCTGCTCGCCAGCGCGAAGGGACTATTCCTCGCGGTCGATCGGGCCGTGTTGCTCGGTCAGTCGTCCACGAGCGAGTCGTAGGGTGGCGATTGCACTTCGCCGGTTCGGCGCCAGCAAGGTTCCCACCGTGACCGTCGTCTTTTGGGTCATCAAGGTCCTCACCACCGCCATGGGTGAGGCCACGTCGGACTACTTCGTCCATCGGATCAATCCCGAGGCGGCCGTGCTGGTGGCCGGGGTGATCTTCGCCGTCGTGCTTTGGTGGCAGTTGCGCGCACCGAGGTACTTCGCCACGAGTTACTGGGCGGCCGTCGTGATGGTCAGCGTCTTTGGCACCATGTGCGCGGACGTGGTGCACGTGGCGTTCGGTGTCCCCTACTTCATCTCGGGGCTCGCCTTCGCGGCCTTGCTGGTGGGGGTCTTTTGGTGGTGGTGGCGAAGCGAGGGGACGCTTTCGTTCCACAGCATCCGCACGACGCGACGCGAACTGTTCTACTGGCTGACCGTCACCGTCACCTTCGCCCTCGGTACCGCCGTCGGGGACCTCACGGCCTTCACCTTCAAACTGGGCTTCTTCACCTCGGGCGTCATCTTCGCGGCGATGATCCTTGTCCCCGCGCTCGGGTTCCTCGCGCTACGGCTCAACGCCATCGCGATGTTCTGGACGGCCTACATCCTCACTCGTCCACTCGGCGCCTCCTTCGCCGATGGGCTGGGCAAACCTCGCGTGACGGGTGGTCTCGGCTGGGGCGCGGGTTCCGTGGCCATCGGGCTCTCGGTGCTGATCGCCGTAGTGGTCGCCGTGGTGGCGAGGAGTGACCGTCGACATGTTCCGATTAATCGTCCTTAATATGGTCCCATGCCCGCCGTCTCCGTAGAAAATCCGCTGGAACTCCCAAAGGCCGTGGCCCCCGCGGTCAGTGACCGGCCCCGACGCGTGAAGGCGATCACCACGGCGCCGCGCGGACTCGAGGGCGAGGGCTTTCCGGTGCGCCGAGCCTTCGCGGGCATCGACCTGAGCGATCTCGACCCCTTCGTGCACATGGACCAGATGGGCGAAATCGACTACGGACCGGGCGAACCCAAGGGCACGCCCTGGCACCCCCACCGCGGTTTCGAGACCGTCACCTACATGATGGAGGGCACCTTCTTGCACCAAGACTCCATCGGGGGAGGCGGCGTCATCCAAAACGGCGCCACCCAGTGGATGACGGCCGGGGCGGGCATCTTGCACATCGAGCGACCTCCGGACGCCCTTATTGACTCGGGCGGACTCTTTCACGGGGTCCAGCTCTGGGTGAACCTCCCGGCCAAGTTAAAGATGACTACGCCGAGGTATCAGGACATCGAGGCCGAGTCCGTGACGCTCCTCACCAACGACAACGGCGACGCCATCATCCGGGTGATCGCCGGTGCACTCGGCGACGTGGATGGACCCGGGGTCACCCACACGCCCATCGCCATTGCCCACGTCTCGCTGCTACCCGGTGGCCAGTTGACGCTGCCCTGGAAGTCCACCTACAACGCGCTCACCTACGTGCTGGCCGGTCAAGGATCCGTCGGGCTCGACCGAGCGGGCATCGCCGAAGGACAGATGGCGGTCCACGTCGACGGCGATTTCCTGGTGCTCGCGGCCAACGAAACCCAAGACTCGAGGACCCACGCCTTCGAGGTCCTCATCCTCGGTGGCGAACCGATTCGCGAACCGGTCGCTACCTACGGTCCTTTCGTCATGAACACCAAAGCGGAGCTGCAGCAGGCCTTCGAGGACTACGAAGCCGGTCGCTTGGGCCAAATCCCGGCCAACCACATTTAGTTCGTCGGCGCTCGCTTCACCAAGAAGGTGCCGGTGGCGCGACTCACGAGTTTGCCCTCGTCGCTTCGAATCGTCGCTTCGGCGTAAGCGATCTGGCGGGTCATGCGCACCACCTCGCCGCGCACGCCGTAGCGGCTCTCGAGCAGGGCCGGGCGCATCAGTTCCGTGGTCATCTCGATGGTCGCTTCGGTCCGGTCGCGTCCGACCAACGCTGCATTGATGGCGAAGTTCATGGCCGCGTCCAGCATCACCGAGTGGACTCCGGCCTGCACCGCACCGTGGGGGTTACAGGCCAGCGGCGTGGGCGTGAAGGTCCCCTGTACCCAACCGAGGTCCTCACCGTCCACGCCGTAGTCGTCGAAGGAGCCGCCGATGGTGCCGATCATGGCCATACCGCCGTTACCCAGCCAGCGATCCATGTCTTTTCGTGTCGTCACCGTTGAGACGATAGCGCCGAGCCACGTCTAGGCTTCGCGCCGTGGGAGAGCCCACGAGTTCGAAAGGTACGACAATGGTGACAGCGGTGATCGTGGATGCGGTGCGCACGCCCGGTGGCAAGCGCAACGGGAAACTGAAGAACTGGCACGCCGTGGACCTGGCCTCCGAGGCCCTAAAGGCCCTCGTCACTCGCAACAACCTCGACCCCGCCCTTATTGACGACGTCATCATGGGCTGCGTCTCCCAGGTCGGCGAGCAGGCCTTCAACGTCGGACGAAGCGCCGTGCTCGCGGCCGGGTGGCCCGAGTCGGTCCCGGCGACGACCATTGACCGTCAGTGTGGCTCGTCCCAGCAGGCCCTGCACTTCGCCGCCCAAGGCGTGATGTCGGGCGCCTACGACATCGTGGTCGCCGCCGGCGTCGAAGTGATGTCGCGCGTCACCATGGGTTCCTCGATCGGCAAGGACTCCGGCTGGCCCTTCGGTCCCCGCGTGGCCGAGCGCTACGAGCCGGTCGGTGGACTGAAGAACCAAGGCATCGGCGCCGAGATGATCGCGGACCAGTGGGACGTCTCACGAGAAGACCTCGACGCCTTTTCCGCCGAGAGTCATCGTCGCGCGGCCCAAGCGACCTCGGAAGGTCGCTTCGAGGCCGAGATCGTGCCGGTCTACGTGCGCGACGACGAGGGAAACGCCACGTCCGAGCTCATGAGTGCGGACGAAGGTATCCGCCCCGACTCGTCGGTCACCACCCTCGCCGCACTGAAGCCGGCCTTCAAAGAGGACGGCAAAGTGACGGCCGGCAACTCCTCCCAGATCACCGACGGTGCGTCAGCCGTCTTGATCATGAGCGAAGAGAAGGCCAAGGAACTCGGCTACACCCCGCGCGCGAAGTTCCACTCCTTCGCCTTGGCGGGCGTCGACCCGGTCACCATGTTGACCGGTCCGATTCCCGCCACGAAGAAGGTCCTCGATAAGGCCGGCCTGACCCTTGACGACATGGACCTGATCGAGATCAACGAAGCGTTCGCCTCGGTCGTCCTCGCCTGGCAAAAGGAACTCAACGCCGACCTCTCGAAAGTGAACGTAAACGGCGGGGCCATTGCGCTCGGTCATCCCCTCGGTGCGTCGGGTGCGAAGTTGTGCGCGACCTTGCTCAACGAACTCGAGCGCACCGGCGGTCGTTACGGACTACTCACCATGTGTGAGGGCGGTGGACTGGCCAACGCCACGATCATCGAACGTTTGGGCTAACAAACCTGCGCGGCAACGTCGCTACTTGTAACGCGTGGCCAGGTAGAAACCGCTGAACATCACCAGCAGTCCCGCGACCAGGTACCACGACGACACCGAGCCGGGCAGTACGGATAGGTAGTTCAAGATGATCATGAGCATGCCGAGGGCGAGCAGTCCGACGATGAGCAGGCCGTACCAACGAGGGCTGTGATCTTCACTCACCGGACGTTTCGCCGTGATGCGACCACGCGTCTCGGGGTTAACGTACTTGCCCACCGTCTTTTGGTTGTACTGCTTGGGACTCGACTTGGTCATGAGACCCCATGCTACCGAACGCTCGGCGTTAGCTCGTGGTCGTGGTCGAAGGGGCCGTCGTGGTGGTGGTGGTGGACTGCGCGGTCGAGGCCTCACAGACCGTCAGGGTGACCGTTGACTTGTACAAGACGAAGGAACCGACTTTGGCGCTTTGTTGTTGCACGGTGTTCACCTGACTGGGCGTGCACGTCGAAGGGTCGGCCGGCGCCACGTTCACTTGCAAACCGGCGCTCGTCAACTGGTTGGTCGCTTGACCTTGCGTCTCGCCGATGTAGCTCGCCACTTGCACCTTGCAGTAACCCGACGACGTGACCATGTTCACCTGGTCACCACTGTTCACCAGCGTCCCGGCGCCGGGGCTGGTCCCCATGACGAGGCCAATGGCGACGGTATTCGAACAGGCCGAGGTGGTCGAACCGGGGGTCAGTCCGTACTGTCCGAGAATGCCCGAGGCTTGACTCACCGAATCGTTGACGAGTGACGGCACCGAGAACTGGGCGTTGGGTGAGAGCAGATAGATCGTGACCGTGTCGCCTCGGTGTCCTTTGACGCCCGGCAGCGGCGACTGCTTGAAGACGTAGTTGGGGGTGGTCACGCCGGCTGGCGCGGTGGTGACGAACTGCGCGTTGGGGTTCAACAGGTAGTTGGCCGACTTCAGCTCACTTTCGGCGCCCTGGAGCGAGAGACCCACGACTTTCGGGATGGTGACGATGGCTGCCTGCGCCCCGAGACTTACCGTCAACGTCACCCTCTGGCCCTTCTTCAAGATGGCCTTGGCGGCGGGATCGGTGGAGATGACGTCGCCGACTTTGACCGTGGGTGAGTGGATGGACACGACGTGCTGGATGACGATGCCTTGGCTCACCAGCGTCGCCTCGGCCGTGGTCATCGAGCGTCCCACCACGTTGGGCATGGAGACCGTCGCCGCCGTGGACTTCTGGGAAAAGAAATAGGCCAGCCCGCCGCCCACCAGGAGCAGAAGGATGATGAGGGCAATGATGCCGGCGTTGCCGGCGCCGCGACGTCGTCGGATGTCGGTGCGCGGTCCCGTCATGATCGGTACGGCCTGGGTGCGTTCCCCGGACTGCACGGTGGTGACCGCACGGGTGGCGTCGGCGCCGAAGAAGGCCACGTCGCGGTGCGCGGCGCGAACCGGCTGACCCTCGCTGAAGCGCATGAGATCCGATCGCAGGTCTTCGGCCGATTGATAGCGCTGTGCGGGCGACTTCGCGAGCGCCTCCATCACAATGGCCTGCAAGTCCGGCGGGATCGCGGCGTTGAACTCGGTCGGGGGCGCCACGGTGCCGTGCACGTGTTGGGTCGAGACGGCGACCGGCGAGTCGCCAATGAAGGGAGGTCGCCCGGCCAACATCTCGTAGAGCACGACACCGAGGGAGTAGACGTCGCTTCGTCCATCGACGGGAGCGCCTTCGGCCTGCTCCGGTGAGAAGTACGTAGCCGTCCCCATGACCGAACCCTGTTCGGCCAGTTGATCCTCCACGGACATGGCTTGGGCAATCCCGAAGTCCGTCACCTTCACTTGACCGTCGCTGGCGATGAGGATGTTGCCCGGCTTCACGTCGCGGTGCACCACGCCGTTGCGGTGGGCGTAGCCGAGCGCGGCGGCGACTTGGGCCGCCAACGATGCCGAGTGCGACGCCGTTAAGGTGCGGCCACCGCGAAGCATGTCGGCGAGCGAGGTGCCGTCGATGAGTTCCATCACGATGAAGTACGTACCGTTGTCCTCACCCCAGTCGAAGACGGGCACGATATTGGGGTGCGAGAGATTGGCGGCCGCTTGGGCCTCGCGTCGAAAACCTTCCACGAACTGGGGATCGCCACTTAATTCGGGGTAGAGCGTTTTCAGGGCCACCGGACGATTGAGCAGCGTGTCCTGGGCGCGAAAGACGATGGCCATCCCCCCACGCGCAATGAGGTGCGTTACCTGATAGCGACCGGAATACAGTCGTGGTTCTTCTACCGGCTCCATATGGCGCCTAGCCTACGCCCTCTCTCTTGCGCGCAACCCTCGTCAATGCTTACAGGTCGTCGCCGTGCCCGTCGGCGGCTTGCCGTTTTGGATGGCGAGCGCTCCTTCGACGAGACACTTCACGATCGGTCCGGCCACCGTCGCGCCAAAGTTGGCCGTGGGCTGAAAGGGAACGACGACCGCGACGGCCACGGTGGGGTCGTTGGCCGGCGCGAAGGCGATCAACCAGTCGTCGGTGTTCTTCTTGATGTTGCCGGTTTGGGCCGTACCGGTCTTGGCGGCGACCATGTCTTGGGGGAGGAATCCCACGCCGTAGGCCGTACCGTTGGGGTTGGACACGACCCCTCGCATCAACGGCACGATCTGGGCCGCTTGGCTAGGCGTGAGGGGCGTCTTCCAGATCGAATCCTTGTACTTCAACACGGACTTGCCGTTGGGTCCGGTGATGTAACTCATGAGGTGGGGCGTCATCTCCACGCCCCCGTTACCAATCGCCGCCGCGATCAGTGCGTCTTGGAGGGCCGAGGCGCGCACGTTCTCTTGACCAATGGCCGAGTACATGAGACCGGCGAGGTTGTTCGGGAACGATTTTTCGGGTGGGAAATAACTGGCCACGGCCCCGCCGGCCGTGGCGGGAAGGTCCAAGGGGGGCACCTGGTCGTAGCCGAAGGAGACGGCCGCGTTGTACATCAGTTGGGGACCGAGGTCGAGACCGAGCAGGGCGTAGCCGGGGTCGCACGACGGGGGCAGCATCTCGGCGACGGTGCCGCCGCAGGCCCCGCCACCGCTGTTGTAGAGCCGCAAGTTCGAGTTGGGCAGGGTGGTGTAGGAGCCCACGGGGAAGAACTTGGTCATATCGGCCGGCTTACCGACGACCGCGGCGGCCGTGGTGACCACCTTGAAGGTGGAGCCGGGTGGGAACGTCTGTTGCGTCGCCACCAGTCCCAAGGGCTCGAAGCCGTTGGCGTCGGGCTTCAGGTAGAGATTCCACGCGGCCGTCGCCACCGTGTTGATGGGTGAGGTGAGCGGGAGGGGGTTGTAGTTCGGGTTCGAGTACATGCCGAGCACGCCGCCGGTCTTCGGATTGAGCACGACGGCGGCGGCGTCGATGGGCTTGCCGGTCACCGGATCGTTCATGGCGTTACGCGCGATGCTCTGGAGTTGTGGCTCCAGCGTCAGCGTCACGGAATCGGCGCCCGTGGTGGGTGCGAGTAGCTGTTCGAAACTCTGCGGCGGTTGGGGATGGGATTCAAGGTACGAGTTGTACTGGCTCTCGAGGGCCCACTCCCCGTAAAAGGGGGAGGAAAAGCCCACCACTCCCGAGGTCAATGAACCGAGCGGGTAGAGACGTCGGTACGGGTAGAAGGCACTGTTGACTTTCACGGACTCGGCCAACAGTTGGCCGTTGGCCGCGTAGATGGCCCCTCTCGGGTACTTAGCGTTCGACGAATTATTTCGGGGGTTGTTTGGCGAGGCGTCGAGCGCCGGAGCACGGAAAAACTGAATGTTCGCCGACTGGACCACCAGGGCGGCGAAGAGCACCAAGATGATGACGGCGAGGGTTCCCATTCGGCGTGACACGGCCTAACCCTTCGCCAAGGTCGTGGTCGTGGTCGATGTCGTCGGGGGAATGGTCACCGGAGCGCAGGCCTTTGAATGCAGGCAAAGGTAATCGGCGTAGTAGTTCGCCGCGTCGTACGTCGGTTCGGCGATGGTGAGGCGCACCTGAGTCTGATAGTCGGGTCGTAGCGTGTTGAAACTGTAATTGGTGTCTTTCACGACCGACGGTTGGAACCACAGCACGCCGTTCGGTTGTCCTCGGTAGATGGCGACCGTGCCACCATCGTTGCCGAGGTAGTAGGTCGAGTAGGCGTACCAATGAACAATGAAGTAGGCCCCCGCCGCTACGGCGCCAATGATCAGGAGCGCGGCCGGCGTACGCCAGGTGAGGCGGCGTTTCTTTCGAGTGCGACCCGACCCGCCGGGCTTCTGCGCCTGGGCGACTGGAGGGGTGCCGGAACTCATGGTGCGCTTGACCGGTGACCGCGCCGCCGTCACGTCGTCGAACTCAATCAGTACGGCCGTGATGTTGTCGCGCCCACCGGCTTCTTTGGCGGCGTTCACGAGATTGGTCACCGACTCTTCGAGCGTGAAGGGCGCGCTGGCGAGACGAGCGATCGTGTCGTTCTCGAGTTCGTTGGAGAGTCCGTCACTGCAGAGCAACAATCGGTCGCCCATTTGGGCGTGCACGCTCATCACGTCGACGGCGATGGTGTCCTCGACGCCGACTCCCCTCGTCAACTGGTGACGTCGGGGATGGACGGCCGCCTCTTCGGGCGTGAGACGTCCCATGCGCACCCACTCTTCGGCCACACTGTGATCCTCGGTGAGGAGGCGCAAGGCGCCGTCGCGCAGTTGGTAAGCCCTGGAATCGCCCACGTGACAGAGCGTCGGTGAACTGACGCCTTCGTCATCGACCGTGAGTCCCAAGGCAATGACCGTGGTGCCCATGCCAAAGTGATTGGGGTTATCGCGAGCGTCACTCAGTACCGCGACGTTGGCCGCGTTGATGGCGTTGTAGAGACCCTCCACGGTCGAGTCGCTTTGGAAGCCCTCGCGCAGGAGTTCGATGGTGATTTCCGACGCCACCTCACCGGCGGCGTGTCCACCCATGCCGTCGGCGACAATGGCCAGAGAATCGTCGACGAAGACCGCGTCTTGATTCGATTGACGTACCAGTCCGGTATCGGTCGCCTCGGCGTAGCGCCAATGCGTCAACGAACCACCTCGA